>NZ_CP041327.1:2432500-2735000 GCF_013394125.1 Pseudoalteromonas sp. Scap25
CGAGTTTACGTTTTTCTTCACCGCTGAGCTCATGCTTTGAATCATCCAGCTCATCAAGCTCGGTTACTTTAACCTCTGCACTATCATCGTCAGTTCCCTCAGCCTCAGCAAGTGCTGCTGCCCATTCGTCCATCGTATCTTGATCATCGCTCATACTTTTAACCTTTTAATCAATTACCAGTCTAAGTCTACACCGTTTGAAAGGTGTAAATCATCTTCTAGTTCTGCTAATTCTGCATCTGAATCAATTTTTTTGCCGCCTTTAGTAAAGACATGCAGCTCAGATTTAACTGAATCAGGGCGTTTAATTTTTTCACTAATTTGTAGCGCAACGTTATCGCGTGAGCGACCCATTTTAGCTCTAAATGTTGGTAACTCTTCAACAAACACAGTAATATGCTCTGGCATTTCAACAGGAATAATATCCCCCGCCTTAAGCTCCATAATTTGTTTTAAGCTTAAATCAACTTCAAGTAGCTGAGTCGACAAATCGACTTCTACATCCATTATTTCGTCGCGAAGTGCCTTGCTCCAACGTAAATCGGTATCTTCAGTATCAGACTGAACACCTGCATCCAGTAGCTCTCGAATAGGTTCGAGCATTGAGTAAGGCAGCGCAATATGAAAGTCACCACCGCCGCCATCAAGCTCAATATGAAAAGAGCTAATAACCACCACTTCGGTTGGGCTAACAATGTTAGCCATGGCGGGATTCACCTCAGAATCGAGATACTCAAACGACACATCCATAACCGGCGCCCATGCTTCTTTGTAATCTTCAAAGATTATTTTTAGCAGCATTTGCACGATACGGCGCTCTGTTGGGGTAAATTCACGCCCTTCAATTTTGGCATGATAACGACCATCGCCACCAAAAAAGTTATCTACCAGTATAAAGACTAAGCGCGCCTCCATGGTAATTAAACCAGTGCCTTTTAATGGGCGAAAACGCACCATATTCAAACTGGTTGGTACAAATAAGGTATGAATATACTCACCAAATTTGATCATTTGCACGCCATTAATTGACACCTCAGCGGTGCGGCGCATCATGTTAAATAAGCTAATTCGCATATGACGCGCAAATCGCTCATTAACAATTTCAAGTGTCGGCATGCGACCACGCACGATGCGATCTTGCGAAGAGAAGTCATACTGTAGCGTACTTCCCTCACCGTCTTCACCGTCGTGTATATCTTCCTCTTCGACCTCATCAACACCGTGTAATAGCGCATCAATTTCGTCTTGGGATAATAAATCGCTCACACTGACCCCTTATTGCATCACAAAGCCGGTAAACAGTACCCGCTCAATTACTTTACTTCCTTCCACATCCATCATTGCAGCTTGTACTTTATCAAGCGCAGTAAAGCGCAGTGTTTCTTTGCCTACACTGGTGCTTAGTTCATCTGCGGTAGTCATTGAAAATACACTCAATAGCGTACCTTCAATCAGTGGAATATGCTTTTTAGCAGTTTCTTCATTGCCATCTCCGCGCACCAGCAATTGCACTTTAATTTGTACAATTCTATCGCGACTCGCCCCTGGAACATTAAATATAAAAGGTCTTGGCATAGCAACATATAGCGCACTGCCGACCGTTGCCGAGGAGCTTGATGATTCTGCGGCTACTTCACCACTGGCGGCATCATCTGTTAAAGTTTCTACGGGCTCATCATCACCCGATAGTAAAAAGTAACCAGCTGCACCGCCAACAATAACTAATACAGCGGCTATAATTATAATGAGTTTGCTTTTATTTTTACTGACTTCTTCTATTTCTAAATTAGTATCTTCAGCCATTGTATTTCCTTTATTCGCAAAGGTATTTGCTTGTTTTAACTATTATAATAGCAGGACTTAGGCATAGTAATCTATTGATGATGACGTTTGTTGTCCAGAACTATGTGTTTGCTTATCTGGTTGCTCACTATTTGTCTCATCTGAAGAGCTATTATTAGCCATTTGACCTTGTGGCTGACTTTCTTGTTGCTCGTTTTGTTCTGGAGATGAACCACCATAAGAAATGCTGCTTTCACCTAGTTCTAAACCCTGTTGCATTAATAATTCTCTAAGCCTAGGTAATGATTGCTCCAGCGCTTCTTTGGCTTGCTGATTTTGCACTACAAAGTTTATTTGTGCTTGCTCCGCATCACTTCGAATACGAATTTGCATACTGCCCATTTCAGGTGGATCTAAACGAATTTCAGCTTCTTTGTTATTAATGCTTAACATTGAAGTAACGCGCTCTTGTAGCATTTTTGCGGCATCACTTTTAATAATATTTAATGCCTGTAAGGTGGCAGGATCAATGCTCACCTGTTTAGCTTGCGCAGTGCTTTGTAACTGCCCAGCCTGTAAACTTTGCGCTTCAATAATAGCTTGCTCGTAGCCTAAAGTATCGTATTTAGCGATAGTATTAAGCGACGATTTATCGAATATATTAATGATTTGAGAAAAAATCTGTGCAGCACGCGGTGGCATTTGTTCTGCGTTAGTGGCGCGCATACTCTCTTTTTGTAGTACATCAAGCTGTTTAGTAAGCTCCTCAGGCGTTTCGGCTATCGATTTAGAGCTTTCTGATTTTAGCTCAGGTTTTACATTAGCCGACTCTGTACCTTGTTGTGTTTTAGGTGTAACGCCTGCTATCAACGTATTATTAGCAAACAACGGCTTATCTTTGGCACTAGACAAAGTGTCTGCGTTGATAGCAGTTTCTAAATCACTGATAACCCCTTTTAATAAGGTAAGTTCTTTAGTAGGTATAGGCTCGCTTTTAATGTATCCCTGCAACTGATTAAGCAATGCCTGTTTTTCTGGGGTCGTTAGCGTACTTATTTGTGCATTAATGGCTTGTTGAGGAGTTTGCGGTTTCTCGCTTTCGCTAACATACTTACTGAGTAACTGCTTTAAATCCGCTACATTGTCTTTATTAATGGGCTTGCTCATCGCATCTAGCTCAGTAGCAAGTTCACCTTGTTGTGAAGGCGTTAAATTTGCTAAGAATTTATCAGCTTTTATTGCATTATCATCTTTTGATAACAACGCCAAAACAGACGCATCTATCGATGCTTTAGTGCCTGTAGAATCAGTCGGCTTATCTGATGGTTTTGCAACCGCTTGCTCATTTTTAACAGTCTCAGATTCTCCAGCTGTGGCAGCTGTCGCTATTGATTGAGTACCAAGCTGTGGAGACTCAACAGCAGTTTTGCTCGCTGACTCAGCACCTACAGCATTTTGTACTTGTAAAATAGCTGCATCATCAACAATTTCATCACTTGGCAAATTAATAACAATAGGTGCAAGCTTATCTTCAGGCTTAATGTTTATTTTGACACCATTTTTGTCTATTAACTCTGCGCCGCCATGAGAGTTATTTTTTACTGAGGTGTCGATTACCTGTGCCGCATTAATTTGCGCCAGCATATCCTCACCGCTCAAAGGCTTCTCTTCGCTAGTTTGCTCTTTTGGATCGGATGGTTCATCTGATGGTTGTTTTTTTGGCGCCTTAACCTCTGCATTTTGTGTATCAGAAGCTTGGTTAGCAAGTGCTAGTTGGTCAAAAAAGCCAGCATCATTACTGCTATCTAATTTTGCTTTATCACTGTCTTTATTAACTAGGTATGAGTCTTGCTCAGATACCGCCAACATTGAAATATCATTCATCGCCATAAATCACCTAATAAAAGCGGCAACAGCCCACCGCACAATCCTAAAAAACATTGCTCTTATAGAACATAAGCAATTAGTATGCCTACCTTACAGTGCTTTATTTCTTTGATAAAATTGATTAGAAGAAAACTCATCTAACATTTTTTGTTCATTCTTAGCCACCAGCATATCCGCTTTTAACTGTTGCTTTTCAATTAGCTTAGCAACCGCTTTCGCTTTAACTTGTTGTTTTAACCATAACGTTTTACGCTGGCTCACGACTTGTTTTGCAGTATTAACGGTACTCGCTTGTTGGCGAGTCGCCTCTTCAATCTTAGCTATGAATGCGTGATACTGGCTAAACCCAGCACTTGATAAGCCCGATTGCCCTTTAATATGAAGTTGCTGCGTATATTCAAGTCGAAAGTCATTTAAGCCTTGAAGCTTTTGCTGATTTAGCTGCAAGTTTTGATTTGCTTGCAAGTAGCTCATGCGTAATGTTTCTTCTTTTTCATTTTCAAGCTTAAGCAGCAAATGTAGTTTATTTTTTGCCATTATGCTTGTCCTAATAATTGTGCGAGCCCTTGTAGGCCATCATCATAACTAATCACGTCACGCATGCCTTGCTGTAAAAATGCGTTCACTCTTGGCATCATGTTTATTGCCTGATCAAGCATTTGGTCACTGCCTTTTTGATAAGCACCCAAGGTGATCATATCTTTGTTCTGTTGATACATAGAATATACTTGTTTAAGTACCCGAGCTTGCTGCATATGTGGCTCAGAAACCACTTGTGGCATCACTCGAGAAATAGACTTTTCTATATCAATAGCAGGGTAATGACCGCTGTCGGCTAAATCACGCGATAAAACAATATGCCCATCAAGTATGGCACGTGCGGCATCGGCTATCGGGTCTTGCATGTCATCACCTTCACTCAGTACAGTAAAAAAGGCAGTAATAGAGCCTTGCCCTTCTCCGCCATTACCAGCACGTTCCACTAATGCGGGTAATTTAGCAAATACTGAAGGCGGATAACCTTTGGTAGCAGGAGGCTCACCCACAGCAAGTGCTATTTCACGCTGTGCCATGGCATAACGCGTTACCGAGTCAAGCAGTAACAATACGTTTAGCCCTTGATCTCGAAAGTATTCTGCAATGGTGACTGCACTCTCACAGCCTTTTAATCGCATTAATGGTGAAGCATCAGCAGGCGCTGCCACAACAACTGAGCGTTTACGTCCTTCAACACCCAGTATTTCTTCAATAAATTCTTTTACTTCTCGGCCACGCTCACCAACTAAACCCACTACAATTACATCGGCTTCACTGCCTCGAGTCATCATGCCCAATAGTACAGATTTACCCACACCGGAGCCTGCAAATAAGCCCATACGCTGACCTTGGCCTACGGTAATTACTGAGTTAATAGCGCGAACTCCCACATCCATGGGTTTACTAATGGGGCGTCTTGCCAGTGGGTTTATTGCGTTTTGAGCGAATTTAAGTGTGTGTTCTGCGTTTATTTTCCCTAGCCCATCTAAAGGTCGCCCTAAACCGTCGATAACTCGGCCAAGTAAACTCATACCAACAGGTAAACCAGTGTCATTAACTTGAGGAATAACTCGGGCACCAGGAAGTACACCTGAGATATGATCATTGGGCATTAAATATAAGGTTTGATCATTAAAACCAACAATCTCGGCATCAACAAAGCCGCTCATGGTTTCAATTTTACATTGGCTGCCTACTGGAGCTCGCAGGCCTTTTGCTTCAAGTGTTAAACCAACCACACGGGTTAAAACACCCGCAACCGCAGGGGCTGGGGTTTTAATATGTTGTTGGTATTGAGATAAGCGTTCGCTTAATGAAGTATCGCTCACAGACATTGCACGCCAATAAAAAGTTAGATACCACTATTATGCAAAAAACTATCCAATGTTTCTTTGACACGAGTTTTCAAGGTCATATCTAAAGACGATAGTGTTGTCTTAACTTCACAACCGCCGCGCTCCAATGTAGGCTCTGGAATTAACTGCCAATGATTATCTTCAATAGCTTGCTCGCCATAACTGGTTTTTATAAGTGTTAGGTCTTCTGGGTGAAGATGAATTTTAACTTTCTGTTGCTCTGCATTCAATGCATCAATGCTTTTTTTCAAGGTATGTAAGATAATATCAGGCGAAGTTTTTATCTCTTGATAAATGATTGCTTCACTAAGCATAGTTGCTAACTGTACCAACTGCTTTTCTGCTTGCTCATCCACTTTTTTAAGTGGATCAGATAAACTATCTAACAAGCTGCGTAAGTGAGTTAACTGCTCATCCATCAAAGGTTTAACCTCTTCTTGACCTTGGGTTTTACCCAGCTCAACACCTTCTTTGTAACCAGCTTCTTTTCCCTCAGTTACGCCTTTATCAAAACCATCTATATAGCCTTGCTCGTGTCCTTGCTTAAGACCTTCCTCATACGCATCTTGGCGAATGCGCTCAAGCTCCACCATAGTAAGAGAAGGTAATTCTTGTTCTTCGGGCTCTTCATCTTGCTCTTTGGCCATTTCTTTATGGTATAGCTCTGCCAATGGCGTACCAAAAGCGGTCGAACGATTGCCAAAACTTCGCTCATCTGGCGCAACATCTGGAATTGGCCAATTTTTTAATAGCTCATCAGCTTCATCAGCGTGTAACGGGCGACCTTTTGAGTTACTCATAAATTATAAGAACTCCTCACCACCGCCACCACCAAGCATAATTTCACCTGAATCTGATAGACGACGAGCTGTTGACAGTATTTCTTTTTGTGCTGCTTCTACTTCACTAATACGCACTGGTGCCATAGCTTCTAAGTCATCAGCAAGCATTTCTGCTGCACGTTTTGACATGTTACCCAAAATCTTCTCTTTAAGCGCTTCGTCAGTGCCTTTAATGGCTTTCATCAGAACATCTTGAGGCACTTCACGTAAAATTGCTTGAATACCTCGATCCTCTACATCCATTAAGTTTTCGAAGACAAACATTAAGTCTTGAATTTGTTGCGACATTTCTTCGTCATGCTCACGGATAGAATCCATTAACTGCCCTTCAACATTGGTATCGAGGTAGTTCATAATATCTGCAGCCGCTTTTAAGCCACCCATCTTCGCAGCTTGTGCACCCGCTTGACCAGCGAATTGTTTTTCCATAATTTCGTTTAATTCTTGTAAAGCCGCTGGTTGAACTTCTTCTAAATTGGCAATACGCATGGTTAAATCTAAGCGCACTTTTTCAGGAAATTGCGCTAAAATCTCAGCAGATTGTTCCGGCTCTAAATAAGAAAGCACAATTGTTTGAATTTGTGGATGCTCATTACGAATAATATTCGCTACCTGCTTTGAGTCCATCCATTTTAATGAATCAAGCCCTTTGGCGCCTGAGCCCATAACAATTTGGTCTATCAAGCTGGCAGCTTTATCTTCACCTAATGCAGCAGTAAGTGCTTTTTTGATAAAATCTTCAGACTGAAAACCTATCGTACTAAAGCTTTGAATTTGTTCGATAAACAAGTTGTGCACTGCGCTGATTTTAGCTTGCGACAAATCATCGATTGCCGCCATGGCCATACCTACCTTTTGCACTTGCTTTGGCTCTAAGTGCTTTAGGATTTGCGCTGCATCTTCTTCAGATAAACTTAGCAATAATATCGCCGCTTTATCTACACCATCGAGCTTATCAACATCAAACGCCGGTGGTAGTTGTTTTTGTTCTTGATCAGTCATCTTCTGTTAACCACGCTTTCACTACTTGTGATGATAGTTCTGGTTCATTGGCTACAAGGGCACGAACCGCTTTCAATAAGTCTTCGTCGCCATGTAGGTCTGGTAACTGTAGTGTACCATCGCTTGAGAAGCCAACTGAAGCAGAATCAAAGTCATTATTTAGCATATCTAATGTGCTGTCACCAAGGTCAACACCTGAACTAAGAGAGTCTTCATCATATTCTTCAAGTGTATTATCTGGGTAAATTAATCGCTTAAGCATAGGCTTAACTACAGCTAAAATCAGTACAATAATAACCAGCGCACCCAATACTAAGCGCATCATTTTCATAAACCAGTCTTGTTCCCATAAAGGCAATTCGAAATCAAGCGCTGAGTCTTCACGAACAAATGGCACGGTCACTACTTCAAGTGCATCGCCACGTTGCATATCAAAGCCTACGCCACCTTGTAACAAGCGACGAATATTTGACAAAGCTTCTACCGAGCGTGGTGTCATGGTTGTTTCACCGTTTTCATCTACCGTGGGTAAGTAATCGACCGCTACAGACACACTAATTCTGCGGATCACACCCGTTTGCTGACGTTTATGAGAAATAGTGGTATCAAGTTCATAGTTACGGGTAGCTTCTTTGTGAGTACGACTTGGTGAGGTTGCAGTGCCTGCACCGCCAGCCATTGCATCTTCAGGTATCGTTGAGTTAACAGGAGGCTGATTAGTAAGTGCACCAGGAATACCTACCGCTAAACCACCGATATTATTTTCTTCGAAAGTGGTTTCACTTCTTACTGCCGGTAAATCTGGGTTGTAACGTTTTTGTGTTTCTTCTACTGCACTAAAGTCCATGCTTAAATCTACTTGGGCGGTGTAATTACCCAAACCAACGACGGGAATTAAAATGCTGTCAATTTTTTCTAGGTATTCTTGCTCACGTTTACGCTCTAGGTCGTATTCTTTACGAGAGCGTGCAGCCAAAGAGGTTTGCGAACCTGAATTTAGTAAGCGACCGTTTTGATCGGTCACCGTTACGCGAGAAGGCTCAAGGCCTTGCACCGCTGAAGCAATCATATCAACTACTGAGTCAACTTCTTCGCTATCTAATGAGCGACCACGCTTAAGCGTTAGTACTACTGTTGCTGAGGGTTTTTTCTCTCGACGAGCAAATACATTTTCTTTTGGAATAGCTAATAGTACTTTGGCGCGAGTAACGTTGTTTAGCTCTTCAATAGTACGGGCAAGCTGTTGCTCGCGACCATGTTTAAGGCGCTCACGTTCTAAACGTTGGCTTACTCCAAACCCCATGTCTTGCATAATAATATCGCTACCTGATGTTGGCCCTTGATCTAAACCTTCACGTGTCATCAGTAACTTAATATTTTGATACTCAGTTTCATCAACCGACACCACATTACCATCAAGTTCATAGTCAATTTTTTGCGCATCTAAAAAGTCGAGTGTTTCAATTAACTCTTGAGTTTGCATTTTACCTAATGGGCGCATATCTGGCTGACGAGCCCAGATAATCACGAAGATAGCAATAGCCAAACAAATGGCCAATGCAACAATCAGGGTAATTTGACGTAAAACATCAACACCACCTAGGGCGCTGAAATAGCCCGATTTTTGCTCTTGTTGATCTTCAGTTTCACTTTGCTCCATCATGCCATCAGCAAGTGCCAGATCTGTTGATTGATTAGATTGCGCCACAATAATTCTCCACTACCTAGTTAAACAGGCATGTTCATAATTTCTTTGTAAGATTCAACAAGCTTATTACGAACCTGTACCGTAGCTTCAAATGCCACAGAAGACTTTTGCGAGGCAATCATCGCCTCAGCAAGCGATACGCTTCTGTCGCCCATCTCAACTGCTTTTCTTTTTTGTCCTGTGTCTTGCTGAAGCTCATGCACTGTATTAAGTGCATTACTCAACATATCACCAAATTGTGCTGTAGACGTTGATTGCACTTGCGTTGGCAAGTTATTAACTTGGTTACTACGCGTGGCTTCTGAAGCCATAGATTGCATTTCTTGAAATAAAGCACTGTTTTGAATTTTCATAATTGTCTCTGATAATGCAGTAAACTCTTAAAGAGAATAAAGCACAAAACATGCCAAAAATAAAATTCAACTAGAACAATGGTTTACTATGTTTATTTGCGTAGTCAGAGTTTTGACAGCCCTAAAATCAGTTACTTAGTTTTAGAGCTGTTGAGGTTATGCAGGGAGGGAAATACCTAAATCGCGCATTTGCGCTAATTTGTAACGCAAAGTACGTGGACTTATACCTAAGGTTTCGGCTACTTCTTTACGTTTCCCTTGGCAACGCGCCAAGGTTTCTAGAATTATGCGATGCTCTTTATCTTTAAGCTCATCTTTATAACTCCCCGTGTCTAAGGCGAGCAAATCATTTTTTTGCTCATCTTCGGGCATTGTTTTTTCATCATAATAAGCGTTACTGAGACTATTGTTTATAGGCTCAGGCACTGACGTTGTTTCAACCACAAACTGAGTTGGGGTTAAATTTTCGATAAAAATTGCATGCTCATCAATAGTACTGCCACTGCGTAAAATTAAAGCACGTTGAATAACGTTATCCAGCTCTCGAACGTTACCCGGCCAGCTATGGCTAAGTAGCTTTTGTTCAGCGCTTGTATCTAGATACGCCATTGGCTCTTTGCTTTTACTTAAGTGACGTTCAATTAAATGCTTAGCCAGTACAATAATGTCGCCAGGACGCTCACACAGAGGTCGCCACAGTAAAGGAAACACATTGAGTCGATAATATAAATCTTCGCGGAACTGATTTTCAGCAACGGCCTCTTTTAATTCGCGGTTACTGGTTGCAAGCACACGTACATCTAGCGAAATAGTTTTCCGACCGCCTAAACGCTCAACTTCGCGTTCTTGTAATACCCGCAGTAGTTTAGCTTGTAAGCCTAAATCCATTTCGGTGATTTCATCAAGTAAGATAGTCCCACCCTGTGCTTGTTCAAACTTACCCGGGCAGGCCTGAATCGCACCAGTAAACGCGCCTTTTTCGTAGCCAAACAAAGTAGCTTCAAGCATGTTTTCAGGAATAGCAGCACAGTTAATTGCTACAAATGGTTCATTGCAGCGTTTTGACTTGTCATGAATATACCGTGCCAGCACTTCTTTACCTGAGCCACTTGGCCCAAGTACCATTACACTGG
Organism: Pseudoalteromonas sp. Scap25; assembly: GCF_013394125.1. Taxonomy (GTDB): domain Bacteria; phylum Pseudomonadota; class Gammaproteobacteria; order Enterobacterales; family Alteromonadaceae; genus Pseudoalteromonas. The sequence continues at coordinate 2,443,100 of NZ_CP041327.1, forward strand.
CATCTGAACGAGCAACTTTACCTGCAAGTTCAAGTAATTGAATACTACTAGGGTCGGCAACGATAGGACCGTCTGTTTCTTTTTCCTTTTCAGGTAAGTAACGGCTCACCATGTTCAATAGCACTTCTGGTGCAAATGGCTTAGCCATATAATCAATCGCGCCTAGGCGCATGGCTTCAACCGCATCATCAATAGTGGCATAGGCCGTCATCATTAAAACGGGTAAATCAGGGTGATTTAATTTAATACTGCGTAATAAATCTAAGCCACTCATTTCGCCCATTTGTACATCACTGACCACCAGTGAAAATACATCTTTTTTTAATAACAACATGGCTTGCTCTGCACTACTGGCTGCCGTGCAAGCGATGCCCGACATTTCTAGAGTATCAATTAATGCTTCACGAAGTCCGGCGTCGTCTTCTACAACTAAAATAGTGTTACTCATGTGACTCCCCTAATTTAGATGTGACACTAATAGGCAGCAACATACTAAAAATTGCTCCCCCGTGTGGGTTGTTGTTTGCCTCCACCCTTCCCTGATGCGCACTGGCTACCGAACTAACAACGGCAAGCCCTAAGCCTGTACCTTGGCTTTTAGTGGTATAAAAAGGTTCAAATATTTTCTCGCTCTGGACTAAGTCAATGCCTGGACCATTGTCACTCACGCTAATGCGTACAAAGTCAGAGTCTTGTTTGTCACGCTGGGCGCTAAGGTAAACCTGCGCGCCACTGCCAATAACTTGAATACTGTTGTGAATTAGGTTTTGAATAGCGCTTGCTAATGCGGTTTTATTACCCATGATTTCTATATCGGGTTCAGGTAAGCTCACATTTAATTCGCTATCATTGAGCGCTACCATGGCATCGGCACCAGCTTTTACTTCACTGAGTAACTGTTGCATCGACACTTGCTCAACTACCTGTTGATCACCACTTTTAGCAAATAGCAGCATGTCGTTTACTTGGGTTTCTAAATCTTTCAAGCGAGACATTAATTTTGTGTGAAAACTGCCGCGTGATGCTTCCGGTAAGCGCTTTGAGCCTAAGTTGGCAGCATACAACATCGCTGCTGATAACGGTGTGCGTACTTGATGGGCCAAAGATGCCACCATTTTACCTAACGCACTTAAACGCTGCATATGCGCGACTCGTTTTTGTAAGCGTCGGGTTTCAGTCAAATCGGTCATTAATATAAGTTGCCCAGGCTCTGGCGCAAGTGCGGTAATATCGAGTTTTATTAAGCGTCCATCTTTTAACGACACTTCATGACCATCATCTTGATGAGGACGAAATGAGCGCTGAATAACACTAAACCACTTCTCACCTTCTAGTGGTTCACCGAGCATATCGATAGCAATTTGATTCGCTTTAGCGATCATTCCTTTACCATCGAGTACAATCACGCCCGCAGGCATAGTATCAACTAAATGAGAAAGCCAACTTGCCTGTTGACGCAAATCACTCAACTCACCAACATACTCCTCTTGCAGTAAACATGGGTTATACTGGTTAGCAGAAATAAACTGGGGTTTTAGCACACTTGCAAGGGCCATAATCAACTCTCTAAAATAATGTAGATACAGTAGCTAATGCATAATGTGTACCAAAATTATTTTACAGTAAATTCAATAGATTAAACCGTAAAAACACGTGCCGTAAAAATGACGCGCAAAGGAAAATGTATGAATAAAGAGACTCAGTGCCGCTGCCCATGGTTAGATACAACAAAACCTGACTATGTGGAATATCATGATCATGAATGGGGCGTCCCAGTGTATGAGGATCAACTACTTTTTGAGTTTTTAACATTAGAATCGGCACAAGCAGGACTTAGCTGGTATACAATATTAAAAAAGCGTGAGAATTATAAAAATGCCTTCGCCAACTTTGATGTACACAAAGTAGCGGCCTTTACTGAACACGATATAGAAAAATTAATGCAAAATGCGGGCATAGTTCGCAACCGCTTAAAAATTGTCGCAACAATTAATAACGCGAAATGCTTTATTGCAATTCAAGAAGAATTTGGCAGTTTTAGTGATTATCAATGGCGGTTTGTTGGTAATAAACCTCAGGTAAACGATCTAGAAACACTGGCCGACTACCCTGCAGTTACTGAGGCATCGACGTTATTTGCGAAGGATTTAAAAAAGCGTGGCTTTAAATTTTTAGGCCCAACCACAGTGTATGCTTACATGCAGGCCTGTGGAATGGTTAACGATCATAGTAATGATTGCTTTAGGAAGGAAGAAGATATCGCGCAGTACTCATAGGTTAGTAATTAAAATAGATTTAGTTAGCCTGAACGATGCCAATTAAGTCTAGTTAAAAGCGTTACATTGTGCTGTTTTCATACTTTTTATTGATTCATTTCATAATTAATCTAACACTTATATTCTTAAATGTTCGAAAAAACTCCATTATCTTTAAAAAATTAAATGTGTTTATCTGTTAAAAACCAAGGGTCTTTCTCATATAACTCTGAGAATGCCTTGTTCATATCTTCGACAGAAATACAGCCAATTCCACCTCGACCTACCTTAGCCCTTTTATAAATACCTTTATCACTGGCATAACGGTTAAAGCGCTCGAAACTCGCCTGAGACCCCTCTATGTTTAAATCTCGAACCCATAAGGTTGATTTGCATGGAATATAGCATTTGCCATCAAACTTTTTACCATAAAATGTTTTGTCAAACCTATAAGATACATTATGTACTCTTTCAAAAAAATGTAATAACGTACTGCCTGCATCAAAGTTAATGTTAAGCACCTTAGCCTTTAATTGAACGAGTCGTGAAAAAGCGCTTCCCTCATCATAGGCATTTTCAGATACTTTATTTGTTAAGAAACTAGCATACTTTCCAATAGCAGAAACAGATACAGAAGGGTCATTGCTTCGCACTGACAATGGATTAGTCCTAATATATTCTGAGAACATACCACAGTCAGACGCTGTATCATTGACATTAAAATTCTCTCCTTTACCAAATGAATAAGTAAAGGTAGGTACCACTAAGGTACCTTGGCTTCCTAGTAAATTTAAAAAAGTACTAAGTATTAACTCTAAGGATTGCTGCTTGGAAGTAACTCCTTCCGGGTAACCTAGGTAACCAACATTACTATGACAAAAAACAGTATCACCTTTACAAATCCCTACAGATTGTAAAGCCAACTCAAAATCAGTCCTACTATAATGATAGTTTTGCAATTCATTGCACCTGTAAATCGTTTAAAATATCAACCAACCCATCAATTGAAGAGAACCTTCTATCTTCAAAATGTATCTCATTAAGCACTACATTGAAGCTTGATTCACAGAACTCTATTAACATCAGCACGTCAAATGAATCAATATAACCGGATTCAAAATAATTTAACGTTGTATCAATATTTTCCATCTGGCTTTTGGAAACAAACCACTGCACTAGCTTTTCTTTTACTAGCATTTCATTACTCTTACTCAATTGCAAAACACCTAACTGGAGCCCCATCGCCACCTTTAATTTTTAAGGGTGCGACGATAAGCGTAAATTCTTCGCTCTCAATCGAACGAATATTAATTAAATATTCAACGATAACAACACCTGCACCAAGCAGTATTTTATGGTTAGGTGCATCCTTTTCTGCCCCTCTTCCATTTAAAGGGTTGTCAGGCTGGGGGGTATCTAGGGCGATAAGCTTACACCCATTATCTACCAGCCATTGACAAGCATCCTCAGAAAAAAAGGCATGGTCTGTGTAGTATTCATTAGTGTTTAATTTTAAATCCCAGTCAAACCTGGCAACAAGGCGAACCGGACACTGGGAACCTAAAGCTAATGTCAACTCATCTTTAGTAATTTCATGTTTATCTGCAAGATTCGAAAAGTCAATAACCCGTGCAGGCCCATTTAATTGAGCTAATGGTATATTTTCAATTGTTTCACCATCAGCAATAAAGTGCCTTGGGGCATCTATGTGAGTTCCAGTGTGTGTACCTAATACAATTTTTCGCGTTTCTCTATTTTCAATTCCGTGTCGTCCTAACTGAGTTGATTCAAAAAAGGGGTGCCAATGAGCTGCAAATGTTTGCATCCCCTCTTCAAGCAACATTGTTAAATCTGTTATTTTCATTTTAATACCTCGATGAGTTCTATTATTACCCCTGAGGGAGTTTTAAATAGGAGTATATCCATCTTCTGTTCATTAACTTCAAGAGTAAATATCTCAGAAATCCAAATTACTTTATTTTTTAGTTTACTCTTAAACAGAGCTAAATCTTTTACTATAAATGCAATTGATGTAAAGCCTTGTAGATCCAGTTTTTGTTCTACAAGATCTTGTTCCGTTGAAACAAAAGAGATATCGAGGTTCCATGTTTTTACAGGTCTAGATAACCTTAGGCAATTTCCACTTTCTTTGAAACCTAGCCCACACCAAAAATCAATTTCCTTTGCAAAACAACCTGATGGTATCAAAATAGTCATCATTGAGTCACTGTAAAATAAACGATTTTGTACATTCATGTTTTTACTATGGTGATTAATAATCTCAATGTCATATGAATCACTTCGTTTAAGTAATTTAATATCATGTTTCGCAGAATAGGAAGCAAGTAAATCCTTTTTTGAATAGTTATTCTCTAACTCTTTTTCATCAAATACCGATTCATATCCTAACTCTTTAAATTTAGAGATATCTCGCTCAACAAAAGCTGAATTCCAAGTAAGATGGGAGAATCCAATAATCATATTAAGTACTTTTCGATTAGCTTTGCTTTCATTACTTTTCCCGTGACTGAAGTAGGAAAGCTTTTCAAAACAATTATTTTTTCAGGAAGAAACTCTGAAGGTAACAAGGTACCCAACCACGCCTTTATAGATTTAATATTTAAATCATGCTCTGATAAAAGAAATAATATTGGCACTTCACCCCAAAAATCATGGGGCTTTGCAACTACTGCAGCATCCATAATACCAGCATACTTCAAACTAACATCCTCTATATACCTCGAACTTATATTAATTCCACCTTTAATAATAATATCTTTTTTACGTCCAGTTATGCTTAAAACCCCTGATGATGACTTTCCAATATCACCTGTAGCAGGGCACTCTGAGTCAGCGTTTAAGTAGCCAAGCATCTCCCAAGGAGAATCAATTAGTATTTCGTTCGAATCAGAAAAAGTTACATTTACAAGATCCAGACACCGACCAACTCCGTCCAAATGCCCTTCACCGACTTTCGCACAAGATATAAACAACTGCTCACTTGTGCCATAACTTTCTAAAACTTCATGTGCAAATTTATGCTCAAACTCTTTTTTTGTATTTTGCATAAGAGGCGCAGTACCGATAAATATCTTTGCTGCGCAATCACTTACCCAGCCTATAGTATCTCTATCGGTTGTCATTTTAGATGAAAGGGCTAACATTGAAGGGCTTAGCCAAATAGCATTTGCTCTATATTTAGCAAAATTCTTAAAGATAGTTGCGGCATTACTAGCCGAGAAGGTTGTACTTAAAATGACACATCCACCAGCTATTAATGGACATAAAAAAGTGTTAAGAATACCAGCCATGTAAAAACAAGGCATTACATGCAACATCTTAACTTCACAACCGATTTCATTATGTTTGTTAAACGCTTCAGCGCAAACAAGTAAGCTTTTTAAGTCGTGGCATACCGCTTTTGGTGTACCTGTAGTCCCTGAAGTAAAGGTAATAACCTGAGCATTATTCGAACTATCCTTATAGATAAAGCTATTCGTTTTTTTTTCGGGTATGTATTCTTCAAATTCGCCAACATTGTTAATTACTTTGTCAGGGTTAAAGATGTCCAGCAATGTGCATTTATAACATTCATTGTAGTTAGCTGATAATGGTAAGACCTTTGCACCTAATGTGAACAATGAAACAAGAATTACAAAAAACTCCAATTTATCTTCGAGCTCTAGAGCTACTTTATCACCTTGACTTACACCAGCTTTAGTTAACTGATTCATATAAAACATTACCTGACTCTCAAAATTTAAATAAGTAATCTTTTGAGTACCTTGTATTATTGCAAAAGAGTGTTGTTCTGCTGACTTAAATAGTTCTTTTATCATAGAATTACTTGCTCATTCACATGGTAATTTTTATAACTCGGCTTCCAATACCCTTTTGCCTTTTGTATTTTTAACAGCTCAATTGCATGCCTTTCAACCATTTCTTCAGGTGCATTGCAAGTATCTTCTTTACAAACAGAAATAATTAAATGCCTTGGATCAACTTTATATTTTTGTGACATTTCAAAAATTATAGGCATATAACTAGAATGGAATAATGACATCCCTGATATAGTGTCAATAGATGAAAGACCATTTTTATTAATCAAAGGTTTTATGAGTTCTTCACCTAAATCCATTACTTGTATTGGATCTATTTTTCCCTCCAATCCCATACGAGCCAAGCACCCTATAATTTGTTCTGTACTTGTATTACCGGCACTACGTCCAAATCCTTGCAGCGACGAATCAATAATTTCAGCACCAGCATTGATAGCGGCAAGAGCGTTTCCCACACCTAACCCCAAATTATTATGCCCATGAAATCCAACTGTTAGACTAGGGCATTCAGCAAGTATTGCTTGAACATACTCCGTTACTTCTTGTGGTAGCATTCCGCCTGCTGAGTCCACTACATAAACAGCATCAGCCCCAATTTCGAAAGCAGCCTTTGCAGCCTTAGCCAGCTTGCTAGGCGAAACAGTATACGACTTCATGAAATTGACGTATGTGAGCATACTTTTATTTTTCGCAGAGCTTATAAATTTTTCACACTTTTTAAAATCAGATATTGTAGAACCTAAGCGAACAAAATCCATTCCATGGTACTCAGCTAACGTAAGGTGTTCTAAATTTGCAATCCCCGGAATTGCAAACATCCCCCAATTACCTTTTTTTACACTCTCAGACGCTGCTTTCATATAGACTTCATCAGTCTCAAGAGCAACTCCTATACCTCTTTCTGAAGCACCTAGACCGACACCATGACCAACTTCTATTAACTCAAATCCACAGTAATCTAGTGCACTACAAATACCAACTGTATCATTTTTAGAAAACTGAAAGTCAATTTCATAACTTCCATCTCTTAAAGTGCATTCTAGTATTTTTGGATACTTCATCACTAATACCTTTTAATAATTGGAGCACTACTTAAAAGTGCGCTTATTTTGCCTCTACTCGAAGACCAGTCGATGAACATTGCCATACTTAAAGTTTTTACTAGCTTTCAAGTATAAAGCAAAATACAAGCCACTATTAATAACCTTGGCAGCTAGATATTCCTATAAATATTGTAAACCGTATTTATGAAATGTTATCTTAAGTGTTAAACATTATACCTAACCCTATATAAAGGTAATAATACTACAATGAAGTATGATAGAGATAAATCATGGAATAGCATATATGCTGAAAACACAGAAATAGCCTACCCACCAGAAGCAGTTATTAGAATTTTTTTAGGGCAATTTCCAAAGTTAGAGTTTCTAGATAAAAATTTTCAAGGTAAGAAAATTTTAGATGTAGGTTTTGGTGATGGCCGTAATTTCCCTCTTTTTAATAGACTTGGTTTATTGAGTAGTGGGGTAGAAATCACAAAAGATATCGTAAATAATGCCTCTGAAAGAAAGGAGTTTAAAGGCCAAGAATTAGACTTACGAATAGGTAGCTGCGAAGAAATCCCATTCGAAGCGAATATGTTTGATTATTTAATATCTTGGAATAGTAGTTATTATATGAGTTCTGAAAGTTTTGATTATCAAAAACATATTGATGAATTCGTAAGAGTAACAAAGCCAAAAGGCTATCTAATCGTATCTGTTCCAACTGCTTCAGCTTTTATTTACGAATCGTGTGAAGAGCTCGAAAAAGGGTATGTGAGAATTAAAAATGATTACTTCGGAGTTCGCAATGGTCAAGTCATGCGTCGCTTTGAAGATAAAGATGATTTTTTGAGCTGCTTTTCAAATATTTCACAATATTGTGAATGCGCAGAAATAAAAATGGATTGGTTCGGATTAGCTTACAATTGGTATGTTGCTGTAATTAAATTAAACTAACAAAAGAGCGCATTTATGCGCTCCTTCTACCCTATTTAGTCTTGAACTTTGATTAAACCAGCTTTTTCGAGAGATTCAACTAAAGGTAAAAGCTCAAAAATATTAGCTCGAATCTTATCAGCAAGCTCTAATAAATCACTACCTCCATCTGCATAAGCTAGTAAATTAGTGAGCATTTTTACTTGAGTATAATCTTGCTGCATATTGCTCGTATTAGGATACAATCCTCTTTTACCAAGTTGCGGCTCACATAAATTAGTTGCTTTATATACTTTATTTTTTTCTAATAATTGAATAGCGCCAACAATTACATCTGCAGCACCTCTTAATCCAGCAGGTGTAATTAATGTAAGATCATCTAATGATGTATGATATTCGGGATATTCCCCGTATTTGCTCCGCATAATTGAACATACAGGTAAATCAACACCAGGAGCGCAAAATTGACGCTCATCACTACCGCGCTCAAGAAAAGAATACTGTTTAAAACTACCAACTAAATTCTTTAAAGCACTTAGTGCTGCTCTGTCGGCTAAAGTACGAGAGTTGCGTGAACTTAGGTAAGAGTACTCTCTTTCATCACCGACACATGTGACAATGAATCCAGCTTTCAGATGCTTTTTCAAACGTTTTAAATGTTTTGAAATATAAACTATTGATCCTATGGTTTCTGGTAAAAATAAAACTCTGTAAGTATATCTACGGTCAGTCATTAATTTAAGTTGCTCAATTAATGCCATACAAACAACTGGTCCAGATAATTCATTATTAGCTAAAGAAGGATGGCATATGTATGTAGAAAGCAAAATTTCATTTTCTGTTTCTCCAGGTAAAACAAACTCTCCATACGTTAAATGCCCATTGAATAAATTTGTATCTATAACAACTTGGTAACTACCTTCAGTCAAAGATAAACGTTGAGAGTGGCTAAGACAAAATCCCCAATTACGCTCATAGTATGATGTAACATATGGTATTGCGTCAGGCATATCCTCTATACTGTAAAGGTGGGCTTGTAATTCTTTTAAAGAAAGTGTCTTATTAACAGGCTCTGAGTAACCCATTAGATGTAGGTTATTAACTTTAAAATCGCATATTTTATTACCATTAGGATCAATTATGTATGCGTTATTTACTTTCCACTCTTGCGGTACCTTCCAGTCAAAAGCGATAGTATTTGAAGGAACCTCATGTGCAACCAGTTCCGGTACAAACTGTTTGATATATCTCAATGTTTCTCTTACACCATCACCTGTAAGGCTTCGATTGATTGGAAATAGCTCCTTTGCCCACCCATACATTCTATTTCCATCGATTGCTTCGTTCATTTTTAACCTTATTTTACTTTACTTTGTATAGAAAGCGTTACCTGCATAAAACACATGCTAGATTATTCATTAACTTAGGAGTGTACAATAAGAAAAAGAGCACCGCACACCATTAAATTGTCACTATTTAATGGGAGGCAAATCAAGTTTTAAAGCCAAAATTAAAAATAACATAGAACTTTATTAACTACAGTTCAATTTATTAGCGGTTTTAATCAATCCCTAGAAAGATTATACTTTTTCATTTTTTCGACCAGTGTGGTTCGCCTTACGCCTAGTACTTCAGCAGCACGGGCAACAACGTAATCAAAGCGCTCTAATGCCTGGGTGATTAAGTTAATTTCAAGCTCAGCTAAGTACTCCTTAAGCTCAATACCTTCATCGGGCAATAAACCGGGTGCCGCTTGAGCAAAATCATCTTCGAGGTCTATTTCGTCTTCGCTGAATCCGCCACTAAAAATATCATTAAACGCATCACGCTCCATCAGTTCTTCTGGGTACTGTGGCTCATAGGCTTCAACTTCAATGTAGCGGTATTTATTAGGTAAATCAGGAACATCAACCACCTTGTCTGGGAACATAATAACCATACGCTCAACTAAGTTAGCGAGCTCACGAATATTACCTGGCCAAGAATGCTCTTTTAAACTATCAATAGCACGCTCTGTAAACTTAGCCGTAGTGCCGCTTTGTTCATTTACACGGCGCATTAGCTCTTTAAGTAGCAAAGGGATGTCTTCTGCACGTTGAGCAAGTGATGGACTCTCAATAGGAAAAACATTTAAGCGATAGTATAAGTCTTCTCGGAATGAGCCTTTTTCAATCATGCTTTCAAGATCACGGTGGGTTGCAGCAATAACACGTACATCGGCTTGAATCGCTTTGGTACCGCCAACGCGCTCATAGCTACGCTCTTGTAGTACTCGCAGTAACTTGACCTGCATTTGCAGCGGCATATCCCCTATTTCATCTAAAAATAGCGTGCCACCTTGCGCCAATTCAAACCGGCCTTTACGTGCTGAAATAGCCCCGGTAAATGCACCTTTTTCATGGCCAAATAGTTCACTTTCTAGTAGCTCCGCAGGAATTGCCCCACAGTTTACTGGTACAAATGGGCCTTTGTTACGCTTAGAAAGCAGATGCACATTACGAGCAACTACTTCTTTACCCGTGCCCGACTCACCTAAAATAAGCACGTTGGCATCGGTTTTAGCAACTTGAGTAATTAAAAAGCGTAAATCTTTTACAGCTTTGGTTTCACCTACAAGGCCATCAAAGGTGCTTTTTTCTTTATTATGTTGATGCTCATGAGGCAGCATACGCTGATATTGCTGACAATCATGGAGTAACTGAGTGGTAACTTCATGAGTAAATGGCTCACAAATTAGTCCAACAACATTGGCGAGACTCAGTAGCGGTTTGAGCGTTTCACCAATCAGTAAAAAAGGAAATGTTGGATAGCGTTTAATTAAACTTTCATGATCTAAAGATTGCAGCGCCCCTAACACCACAATACATTCTTTGTTTTGATAGTGACTACATGCCTGCTCAAAGTCAGCTTCTGTTTGCAACTGTACCGCCTCACCAATAAAAGTAAGCGATGCATATAATCCAATAGAGCGATTATTATTATTATCTAAAATTAAGATCATTTTTTAGCGAGCCATTTATTTCACTAATTTGTTTTATTAATCAAATTGTAAGCCAGTTGGATTTGGATGCAAGTAATAGCGGCGATTTTTTGACATTAACGCCAAAAAACAGACACACCGCCTGAAAAGTCAATACTTTATAACTAATAACTCTTTAACTATTTATAACGGACTACCCACTTAGGATGAATTACCTAACACATTTTTGCCACCAGTAATGATACGATTTCACACAGAAGAAACTCATAAAAACTGCTATTATTACTTAAAGGTGTGACTGTTTTGGCCGATAAGTAATAGTCAAACTTATGTTGGAACTAAACTTGCTTAAGGTTCTACACATGTAATTAAAATTTAAGGAATTACCTATGGCGCACGCATCAATCAATAAATACCGTCAAATTACAGTTAGCAGCGTTAAAGAAATGACGCCTTATGATCAAGTCAAACTCGTGTTTGTTAATATTGTTGGTAAGTTATCAGCTGCTAAAGGGTTTATTGAACGTAAAGAGTTAGAAAAAAAAGGCAACGCAATCTCTGATTGTATTGTGCTACTTGGTGCTTTGCAGCAAGTATTAAATTTTGAACATAATAATGAAGTATCAACTAACTTAGACTCTTTATATGATTATTGTCAGCGATGCTTACTAACCGCAAACCTCGAGAACGATATAGAAAAAATTGATGAAGTAATTACCTTGATTAAGGAAATAAAATCAGGTTGGGAAGCAATTCCATTTGAACAAAGAGAACCACAACTATAATGTCTTTAAAGCGGGTTACAAGCTCACAAGTTAAAGATAGTGAGACTAGAGCATATTGCAATGATCTAGTAAGTTTGATTGCTGACTCAGAAGATTGGGATATTGAGCAAGCGCTGAATATTCATAATAAACTTGATATTCACATAAGTAGCTCACTTTCTAGAGAAAAAACTCATTATTCAGCTACTGAACTTGAGTTTTTAATTAACCTAATAGAACAGCTATCTGTTAAAATAGATAATCAAAAGCAACTATTAGCGGTTAAAATAGTTGGTAATCAAAAAAATAAAAAAGCTGTAAATAAGTATAAATCTAACTTTTAAAATAGATTTGGCAATATTAGGCTGGTTAGCTGTGGAGAAAATCACATGTTTGATGGAAAAGTAGTTTTAATAACAGGTGGAACAGGATCGTTCGGTAAAAAGTATGTAAAAACATTATTAGAACGGTACAGCCCCAAAAAAATTATTATCTTTTCTCGTGACGAGCTAAAGCAGTTTGAAATGCAGCAAGATTTTGATCAGCCTTGTATGCGCTACTTTATTGGCGATGTTCGAGATAAAGAACGACTAAATCGCGCAATGCGTGGCGTTGATTACGTTATCCATGCTGCAGCCCTTAAGCAGGTACCTGCCGCTGAATACAACCCAATGGAATGTATAAAAACCAACATAAATGGCGCAGAAAACGTTATTAATGCAGCACTTGATAATAACGTTGAAAAAGTCATAGCTCTCTCTACGGATAAAGCAGCCAACCCGATTAATCTATACGGTGCCACTAAATTGGCTTCAGATAAATTATTTGTAGCGGCAAACAACATTGCTGGCGGCCATAAAACCACTTTTTCAGTGGTGCGCTACGGTAATGTAGTATGTTCGCGAGGCTCCGTTGTGCCTATTTTCCAAAAGTTTATTAATGAAGGTCGTGATCATATTCCTATCACTCATGATGAAATGACCCGTTTTTGGATAAGCCTTCAACAAGGCGTTGATTTTGTTTTAACAAATTTCGCGCGCATGTTGGGTGGTGAAATTTTCGTACCTAAGATTCCATCAATTCGCATTACGGACCTAGCAAAAGCAATGGCTCCTGAATTACCTATTAAAATTATTGGTATTCGCCCAGGCGAGAAACTTCATGAGGTTATGTGCCCTGCCGATCTGTGTTTTGAAACCTATGAATATAACGATCACTTTGTTATTGCACCAGGCATTAAATTTAGCAGTCGTAGTAATGACTTTACAGTAAATGCGCTTGATGAAAAGGGAAAAAAAGTTCAGCAAGGCTTTGAATATAACTCTTTAAACAACCCTCATTACATGACGATTGAAGAAATTGAAGCCTTCAACATTGAAGCATTAGTTTAAAAGTTATTACTCCATGATCCCTTACGGCAAACAAGCTATTTCTCAACAAGACATCGACGCAGTAGTTGATGTCTTAAAATCCGACTGGTTAACGCAAGGCCCTAAAGTCCCCGCTTTTGAGCAAGCCATTGCGAAATATTGTGGCAGCACCTATGCATGTGCAACAAACAGTGCCACATCGGCATTGCACATTGCATGTTTAGCGTTAAATGTAGGGAAAGACGATATTGTATGGACCTCCCCTATTTCGTTCGTTGCTTCTGCAAATTGTGCACTTTACTGTGGTGCTCAAATAGATTTTGTGGATATTGATGTAGCAACAGGGAATATGTGCACTGATGAGTTAGAAAAAAAACTTATTATTGCTAAAGAAAATAATCGTTTACCAAAGGTAGTCATCCCAGTTCACCTGGCAGGTCAGTCATGTGATATGCAGGCTATATATCAACTTGCAGTTGAATATGGCTTTAAGGTTATTGAAGATGCTTCACATGCTATTGGTGCAAAATATTTAGGCAGCCCAGTGGGCAGTTGTGAGTTTTCAGATATTTGCGTATTTAGCTTTCATCCAGTCAAGATAATCACCTCAGCTGAAGGAGGCATGGCGGTAACAAACAATAAACAACTTGCTAAAAGAATGGAGCGTTTACGTAGCCATGGAATTACAGCCAACCCGAGTGAAATGACCGAACCAAGTCATGGCCCTTGGTACTATCAGCAAATTGAACTCGGCTTTAATTATAGAATGACTGAGTTGCAAGCGGCATTAGGCCTTAGCCAGCTTTCAAAGCTCGATGAATTTGTTACAAAGCGCAACCAGCTGGCTAAAGTCTATTCTAGCAAATTAAAAGACTTGCCTATTAATCATTTAACTCAATCACAACAAAGCTACTCTAGTTACCATTTATATATTTTAACCTTGTCTGGTGACGCAGTTGTAAAACATGAGTCTCTTATCTGTAGTTTAAGAGAGCGAGGCATAACGAGTCATTTGCATTATATTCCAATTCATATACAACCTTATTATAAAGAGCTTGGCTTTAAGGCAAATGACTTTCCAAATGCAATAAAATATTACAGTTGCGCTCTCACTATACCTTTGCATCCTGAATTAACTAATTCAGAACAAAATTTCATAATAGAAACACTAGCCGAACAACTATGAAAATCGCTTTAGGAACCGCCCAATTTGGTTTAGATTATGGCATTAGTAATACTGTCGGACAGGTTAAAACTGATGAGGTTAAACGAATACTCAGCCTCGCACTAGACGCTGGTATAACAGTTGTTGATACGGCATCGGCTTATGGTAGTAGCGAGAGTAATATTGGTCAATCGGGTTTAAGCCAAGCTTTATCTATTGTTACTAAAGTATCAGGTGAAAATATTCACGCGCAGGTAGAAAAAAGCTTAAAAAATCTGAACTGTGAGTCAATTGATGCAGTGTTATTTCATAATTGTGAGTTGCTTTTAAGCAGTTCAGGGGAAGACTATTTTTCGCAGCTAGAGCAGTTAAAAGCCAAAGGCATAGTTAAGCGAATAGGTGTTTCTGTTTATAACCCTAAAGAGCTTGAATTACTTAGTGAAAGGTTTAATTTAGATCTGGTTCAAGCTCCTGTAAATTGGTTAGATCAACGTTTTATACAACCTGAAATCATCGATAAGCTAATAGAAAAAAATATAAAGCTTCACGCTCGCTCGATATTTTTACAAGGGCTTTTATTAGAGCCAATGATTCAAAATAACGCTTATTTTTCACAGTTTAATAATGAGTTTTCTCAGTATAATTGTGTTATTAATGAATTAGGCTGCAATCGGCTAACTTTCGCATTAGCAATTATTGCGCAAAAAGCCCCTCATATCGAAAATGCAATTATAGGGTGTTGCTCACAAGAACAGTTAACACAATTAATAGACAGCTACTGCGTCGCAAAAAAGCTTACACTCCCCTCGGATGACGTTTTAGCCTCTTTAGCTTCAAGTAATTTAGCATTAATCAATCCATCGCAATGGCTTGGTTAATTAAGCGCTAGGATTAAAAATATGATAAATGCTTTCATGCAAGCTAGGACAGGATCAACACGCTTACCTAATAAAGTTTTAAAGAATCTCCAAGGTTTACCTATGTTTATTCAACAAGCTAAGCGTGTACAACGAGCCAAGTTGGTAGACAACCTAGTTATTGTCACAAGTACTGATGAAAGTGACGACATTATTGAACAGTTATGCAATGAGAATAATTTATTATGCTTTAGAGGAAGTTTAAGCAATGTTCTCAGCCGGTACTTTCATGCTGAACTCAATTACCCTTGTGATGCTATCGTTAGAATAACAGCTGACTGCCCAGTGATTGACCCTGAGCTCATGGACTATGTCATTAATAGTCATTTAAAAAACAACAATGATTATACTTCAAACTGCTTAGTAGCCACATACCCTGATGGTCTCGATATTGAAGTTATTAGTAAGAAGGCCTTACACAACGCTTATAAATATGCAGAAAAGCCTTCTGAGTTAGAACACGTAACACCTTATATAACAAGTCACCCTGATAAGTATAAGTTACAGAATATCCAAAGTGAGCAAGACCTGTCTGCCTATAGATGGACTGTTGACGAACCCAAAGACTTTGAGTTGATTTCATCAATATATGAAAATTTATATGTAAAAAAGCCTAATTTTAATTATCAAGATATACTGGAATTGTTATCACATAAACCAGAGCTGAACTTATTAAACCCCCAAATTGCTCGAAATGAGGGAATGGTTAAATCATTAAAACAAGATAAAGAAGAAGGCTATGAATAATTACACTAATTCAGCGGAGTGGCTACATAGAGCTGAAAAAACCATTCCTCTAGGTTCCCAAACTTTTAGTAAGAGTAGAATTGCGTTCCCACAGAATGCAGCACCTTTATTTATTGAACGAGGTTTAGGTTCTAAAGTGTGGGATGCAGATAATAATGAGTATATTGACTTTGTGAATGGCTTACTTTCTGTTTCTTTAGGCTACTGTGATGCTGATGTGAATCAAGCTGTTATAGACCAGCTTAGCTCAGGGATCACTTTCTCCCTTCCTCATAGATTAGAAATGGAAGTCGCCGAAGAACTCACAAAGCTAATACCTTGCGCTGAAATGGTGCGTTTTGGTAAAAATGGCAGTGATGCAACATCTGCTGCTATTCGACTAGCAAGAGCTTATACAAAAAGAGAGCATGTTGCTGTCTGTGGTTATCATGGTTGGCAAGATTGGTATATTGGCTCAACAACCAGAAATTTAGGTGTCCCTGAATGTGTTAGAGCGCTTACCCATGCGTTTACATACAATGATCTTAGCTCATTAGAAAGGCTCTTTACTGAATACCCTGAACAGCTTGCAGCTGTAATTATGGAGCCAATGAATGTCTCCTTTCCAGAAACGGGATTTCTTCAAGGAGTACAAGCACTTTGTAAAAAACATGGCTCTGTACTAATTTTTGACGAAACAATTACCGGTTTTCGGTTCGATCTACATGGTGCTCAAGGCTTATTTAATATTACACCCGACCTAGCAACCTTTGGCAAAGGCATGGCAAACGGATTCCCTATCTCAGCTGTCGTAGGTAAACAAAAAATAATGTCATTGATGGAAGATATTTTCTTCTCCGGTACCTTTGCGGGCGAAACCATGTCTTTAATTGCTACAAAAACAACATTAAAAAAAATGCAGCAAGAAAGAGTACTGACACATATTCACACTTTAGGTGAAAAATTAATTTGTGAGCTTAATAAATTAATAGAAAAACACAAAGTAAAAGATTGGCTGAGCACTGCAGGTCATCCGTCATGGTCTTTTATTATTATTAAAGACACTCAAAAATACTCCTCATTAGAGCTAAAATCTTTATTTATTCAAGAGATGTGCTCTAGAGGTATTTTAATTGGTGGTAGTCATAACCTTAGCTATGCCCATACACATGATGATATAGAAAAATTACTTAATGCATACGATGAAGTTATTTTTATTTTAAAAAATACAATAGAAACACAAAATTTATATGATGTTTTTAAAGGACATCTTTTAGAGCCAGTTTTTAAAGTTAGATAAATGACAACTAATGTAAGACAACTCTTCTCTTAGTTAAATTTATCGAGGATAGTAAGTATGAAAGTAGCAGTAATTGTCGCCCATCCTGATGATGAGACACTCGGCTGTGGTGCCACAATCGCGAACCATATTGAAAAGTGTGATGAAGTATATATTTTAACACTTTCTAATGGGGTTAGTTCGCGCCTAGAATATACTGAAGCAGAGATTCAAACCCGGCAAGCAGCCTTTTTAAATGCCGCCCAACATTTAGGCGTTTCACCTAATAATCTAACATCATTAGATTTTCCTGATAATGAATTCGATACCATACCACTTTTAAAAATAGCGCAAGCCATCGAACTATTTTTATCTAAAAATATAATTGCACGCGTGTATACCCATTATCATAGCGATTTAAATGTTGATCATCGAAAAACTTATGAAGCTGTTTTAACAGCTTGCAGGCCGCAACCCATGCAATCAGTAAAGCAAATATTTTGCTTCGAAACACTATCAAGCACTGAATGGGCAAGTCATCGTTACGAGGCATTCAAACCGAACTATTTTGTCAATATCGAGCATGTATTTAGTAAAAAAATAAAAGCTCTTACAGCTTATAAAGATGAAATGAGAGAAGCACCACACACTCGAAGTCTTGAGAATATTCAAGCACTCGCTAAATTTAGAGGCATGTGTATAGGCACTCCACTTGCTGAAGCATTTTATATTGAACGCTTTATAGATTAGGCCTATTACGCTCGTTATAAAGTTGCGGTTTTAATACCTAATTTAGGATAGAAAATAAAATGATAACATTAAGGGAAGCCGAGCAAAGTGATTGTACTACTTTATACCAGTGGGCTAATGATCCTGTTATTCGCAGCTGCGCATTAAAAGACGCCCCAATTACCTTACAAAATCACTTAAATTGGTTTAATAAGCAACTAGCGTCTCTTAATAGTAAAATTTATATTGCATCTATTGACGACAAACCAATCGGACAAGTCAGATTTAATCAAACAGATCTTAATACATATGAAATAGACACGCATTTATCTCCTTGCAGTAGAGGCTATGGTTACGGTCGAAAAATGTTAAAACAAGCGCTAAAACTAATAGAAAAAAATAAAAATAGTACATTTATTGCGATTATTTTAATTGAAAATATAGCATCTATTAAATTATTCGAAGCCTGTAACTTTAAACGTGAAAAAGAAACAACAATAGAAAATAAAAAATGTTTCATTTACATCCGTAAAGAGGCTCTAGATGGTGAGCATTAATATAAATAAAAGTAATACCGAAACTCCGACTCGATTACTCAACATCGCTTTTAGAGTTGATGCTTCTTTAAATATTGGTTCAGGCCATGTGATGCGCTGCCTCACACTAGCGACAGCAATTAGAAAGGCTGCCAATGTTAATATCACTTTTTTCTGTCGCGATGCCGCCGGTAATAGTAATGAAAATATAATCCAATCTGGGTTTGAGCTTGTTAGAATGGCTCCTCCAAAAAATACCATCGACTTAAAAAACTACAGCTCATGGCTGGGTACTAGCATAGATGATGACTGTGAAGAGTTTCTAAAATTAACAGCGGGGAAAAATTACGATTTAATCGTAATAGATCATTATGCTATTGATAACCATTGGCATAATAAAGTAAAAAGCATAACCAAAAAAATTATGGTTATTGACGATCTAGCGAACCGAATACACAATTGTGACTTGTTATTAGATCAAACCTACCAATGCCCAACAGTTAAATACTCGCATCTGATAAATAACCATACAAAACTCCTACTTGGCTCAAGCTTTGCTTTATTAAGGCCTGAGTTTTTAGATTTTCAAAAAGCATCAATTGTAAAAAAAGAGCGCACCTTACTCATAATGTTTGGAGGAACAGATCCTGACAATTTGACTCTTCAAGTATTAGCGCGAGTAATCAAATTAAAATACTTTGAAAGAATTAATGTAATCCTAAATAAAACAGCAAAAAACGTGAAATCAGTGTTTAACTTTGCACAATGTCATAAAAAAGTCTTTTTACATATATCGCCGAGTAATATTGCGGAAATTATGTCAACGGCAACAATAGCGATTGGTGCAGCTGGAACAACATCATGGGAAAGATGCGCTTTAGGCCTTCCTGCTGTTGTTATTGTACAAGCAGACAATCAGCGAGAGATCGCTAACGCGCTTCAATTAGCTGAAGTGATCCGCTTTATTTCAATTGCAGAGATTGAAGACAAGTTAATTAAAGAAATTGAATTTTGGCAAAATAGGTTAAAATTAAGTAATGATGTTCATAAAAATTGTATTAATATTTGTGATGGCAAAGGCACTGTAAGAGTCACCAACGAAGTGCTAAAAGTCATAGAGTAGCAATTTACCTGAAGCTGAATAACTATTAATTTGACTATGAGATAGCGTCTCTAAAACCGATAAGCGATTGAATATGAACAATTACATTGTAGCTACAATTAAAGACTGGAATATTGCCCAATATAAAAAACGCACGCCAGCTTATAATGGAAATTGGCATTTAATTACTGACAAAAAAGAGCTCACTTATAATCACTTAAAACATCTAAACCCTAAATATATATTTTTTCCTCATTGGAGCTGGATTGTTCCCGAAGAAATAATTAACAACTTTAATTGCGTTTGCTTTCATATGACTGATTTGCCTTATGGACGGGGCGGAAGCCCAATGCAGAATTTAATTTCTCTTGGCCATACCACCACAAAGTTAAGTGCCCTAAAAATGGAAGAAAGTATAGATACAGGCCCTATTTATCTAAAAAGGGCTCTATCTTTGGAGGGCACAGCGCAACAAATATTTTTACGCTGTTCAGCTTTAACTTTTGATATGATTGAGTTTATTGTTAACGATAATCCTGAAGTAACACCTCAAGAAGGCCCTGTAACAGCATTTTCAAGACGCAATCCAAGCCAAAGTGTTATTGATACGAACTTAGAGCTGGATGATATCTTTGATCATATTCGCATGTTAGATGCCGATAGTTATCCAAAAGCATACATAAAACATGGAAAGTATAAGCTTGAGTTTACAAATGCCAAAAAAAGCAACGACGCTTTAACTGCCAATATAAAATTAACTTTACTTGAGTAATCATGAAAAATAAATTTGTAGAAATAGATGGTCGAAGAATAGGTTTAGACTATGAACCTTACATTGTTGCTGAGCTTTCAGCTAACCATAACGGCGATCTTAAAGAAGCCCTAAAAACAATTGAAGAAGCCGCTAAATGTGGAGCCGATGCAATAAAAATTCAATCATATACGCCCGATACAATGACTATCGACTGTAATAAGGACGAGTTTCAGATTAAAGGCGGATTATGGGATGGTTATAATTTATATAAATTATATGAGTGGGCCCATACTCCTTTTGAGTGGCACAATGCACTGTTTGAAAAGGCCAAAGAAGTCGGTATCACTTTATTTTCAACACCGTTTGATGAAACAGCCGTTGAGCTGCTAGAAGCATTAAACACCCCAGCTTATAAAGTGGCCTCTTTCGAATTAACCGATCTACCTCTCATCAAGCGAGTTGCTGAAACAGGTAAACCTATCATTATGTCTACTGGTATGGCTAATATCTCAGAGATAGAGGAAGCGATTAGCACAGCAAGAGATAATGGTTGTGATGAACTAATTGTATTGCATTGCATAAGTGCTTACCCTGCGCCATTCGAGCAAGCTAATTTAGCTACAATCTCGGATATTGCAACACGCTTTAACGTTATTACAGGCTTATCTGATCATACCTTAGGCACAACGGCAGCAATTGCATCAGTGGCTTTAGGAGCATGCTTTATTGAAAAGCATTTTATTTTAGATAGATCTAAAAAAGGGCCTGATTCAGAATTTTCAATTGAGCCTGAGCAGCTTAAATCAATTGTTAGTCAAAGCAAAGAAGTGTACAAATCGATAGGTAATCCAGGGTATGAAGTAAAATCAGCCGAAAGCGAAAACCTAAAATTTAGACGCTCTATTTATTTTATTGAAGACGTACCAGCAGGTACAGTTATAACAAAAAAACACATAAAAAGAATACGTCCAGGCTACGGTCTCCCCTGTAAGTATTACGATACGCTGATTGGTAAGAAAACTTCTGTAAATATAACAAGAGGAACAGCTGCTAAATGGGAGCTAATTGATGAAAAATCTAGTTAAAGTAACAAGTAATGAGGTGAAAGATATTTTTTTGCAAAGTATATCTTTAGACGATGTAAATGAAAATTATGTTGCTTGGCTTAATGATCCTCTAGTAAATCAGTACTTAGAAACTCGTTTTAGTAAACAGGATCTTAACTCAGTTAAGGATTATATTTCAGCTAATTTAAATAACCCGCTTGAACAATTATTTACGATTAGAACCAACAATAATAAACACATTGGGAATATTAAAGTTGGAAATATAAATAGGATTCATAATATTGCTCAAGTGAGTCTGTTTATTGGCGAAAAAGAAAGTTGGGGGAAAGGCTATGCAAATCAAGCTATCAAGCTAATTAACCAATATGCTTTCGAAACGTTATTGATTAGAAAACTAGTCGCCTGGGTTTACACCGACAATATTGGAAGTTTTAAAGCCTTTAAAAAGGCTGGCTATAGCAAAGAGTGTGTACTTAAAAATCATTATATATTGAATGGAAAACCAAGTGATCTAATCCAACTCTCTTTGTTTAATATTAAACCCTAATATAAGTAAGTTATTTACCAAAAAAGGCCAAAGCTAAGCTTTGGCCGGTTTATTATAGTTTTCAATAAACTCTAAATAAATACCTTTTACATGCTCATGAAACGCATCAATACATGCATTTATAAATCCTGTACGCATTTCTAAATCATTGTAATAATAGCTACTTGTCATAATGTAAGCTTGAAAATATCTAAAAGTTCCCTGAATCAGCCAATAAACTACATTATCGTCTGCGGTGCTATTACGTAATGTAAGTAATATTTTATTTTGTAAATTAAACGCATCAGCAAGCTGCTCACGTGTTTCAAAATGTTGAGAAGTAATTGATAACAGCTGCTCAAGAACATCTTTGGTTCTAGCTTTTATAGCTTCCATTTTATAGTTAACGTTACCAGCAGATAATTGCTCTAAAGAAGTAGCCCTATTAAGTAGCTCTGTTATTTTATCTTGCTTATTACTAATTGGCTTCATATCAGTAATATCTTCAATACGTTTAGGCTCAGAATACTTTATAAATGCACCATTGGCCGTATTAAATACTTTAACATTGAGGTTTTTTTGGAGTAATAACTCTAAGTTACCCTTTGATGAGTCAAATATAGGAATCGTAAAGACCTCTTCGGTAAAATTACCTTTAACAATAAATGCTCCCTCAATACCTTGCTCAACCACTTTTTTATGCTTAAAGTCATTATCAAAATAGATACTATGTTTTGAATGATGATGCTCTTTAGATACAAAGCCTAAGTCAGTACCAACTAAATATACTTTCTTAAACCCCAACTCAATAGCTGTAGCAAGTGCTGTATTCGATACTGTTGGGTTACTGTAGTCAGGGTAGGTAAATTGCTTTTTTGTATCCAAAGCACGAATAAGACGACCGCCTGCATCATTTAATTTTGATAACAAATGCGCACTTTTAAAGCGCTTTAAAATGCTATCGTATACCGTATTAAGTGCAACAATATTTATCTCATTTAATTTTATCTTTAGTCCAGAGACGCGATCTATTGACTCCACCCATTCTAGCAGCCCTGCGCCTCGCTCCATTTCTATGTGAATATCAGGTTTAATATTATTACTAAGTAAGGCTCTTAATGCTGTACCACAAGAAATAATAATGATGTCACCCTGATTTTTTTTCAAAAACTCAATCGCATCATCAAGAGAGGGACCATTAGCAACAATAAATACAGAATGTTCTTGCAGAGTGTTATTTACTAACTCAGGCTTTTTCAATACTGGAAACTTTTCATTTAAATTAGCCAGAGTATGAGATACACCTATTATTTCATCTTCAAAAAAACCCCAGCCTGCAGACCAACGATGTCCGATACTTTTAATACGCTCAATTGTTTTCTCAATCAGTGGGCTATTATAATGCTTTAAGAAAAGAATTTGACTGAGGTTAAAATGACCCTGATTAAACAAAAACTTAGAAATTTCGTTAATCACTCCATCTTCACCACCAGAAACACGTATTGAAAATTGCCCACCATTGGCAGTGCATTTATCAAAAAGCGGCTTTAATTCGATACAATGTAAAAGTGCATAGAAGGTATCTTTACTCGGCTCAAATAAAAACACATTAAGTACATCTTTTTTCTTGAGTAACTCTTCTATCTGATAGCCTAACCCCCCACCTAAAAAACAAACAAAGTCGAGGCGCTTTTCTTCAGCAGGGTTATTTATTTTATTATCTGTTTCAGCGGTACGTACGTTGTAAATTGATTTTAATAGCGCAGCATGTTCAAAAACAATATTTGTGTCATCTTGGTGATTTATTTGATATTTGAAGTAAAGCGGGTTTTCTAGAAACTGAATAACTTGCTGTTTAGCGAATTCTCTAGGCTCATCTTGATAAACGAACTCATTATTGTTAAACAAGTTAGCATTGCCCATTTCATCGATTGCAACACCAGTATCGCTTGGCGTGTAATCTTTAAATGTTTCATAAATAGCCGGCATTTGCTCTTGAAGTAGAGCTAAATTTGCAAGCAGGGTTGCTTGCAACATCATTTTTGTTAATTCTTGCTGATTAGCGTCCAAAGTTCACTCCGCTTAACTTGATTTCTTAACCACCCCTGGTAGGTTAGCTAATTGTTGTTGTAAATAGCTGCCTGTTGAATTTAAATTGGCCACTAATAAATCCATTGCATTGTATTGGCTATATAATCGTTCTTCATATTTGGCCATACGAATATTAAATTTTTCTACATCAGTTTCTAGTTTAGAAAGCTGTGATTCACGACCTTCTATACGTGAACTAATAATACCATCAGAAGCCGTATAACCCTTAATAACAGTATCAAGCTGTGCAACAAAACCGCCTTTATCTTTTTCACCTACAAAAAAGGTTTGTAAGGCTTGAGGATCCTTTTCTATCGCAGCTTTTAATGCGTCAGAATCAATACTTAATTTACCAGAGCGCTCCGTTCTAATACCAAAATTAGCTAAAAAATCAGTGTTACCATTTCCCGTACTAAATTCTGAAGTTAACAATGAGCGCACCTGATTAACAGACCCTCTTAATAAAGAGTCTCCGGCAAGCGCCCCTACGCCCTCTTCAGCACTTGAGCGTCCCAGCTGTTTCGATAAATCAATAAAGGCATTAAATTTGTCTACAAATGAGTTCAAACCTGTTGTAATATTTTTGTTATTTTCAGTTATAACAGCTTTACTTAAATCATCGTCAGTGCCATGCATTTTTTTTGCATTAATGGTGACGCCTTCAATAACATCTTTAAACTCATTAGTACTGCTTGAAGCCACAAGCGTACCATCTATAGTGATAGAAGCATCGGTTGCTGCAGTTACCTCATTTAAATTTTCGGCATACGTTGTTGAAGTCGTATCACTATCATACGCCAAACGAGATAAACCTAAAAGATCCGTATTGCCACCGTCACCAGCATCATCGACTACTATTTTTATAGCATTTTCCGCGCCGGTTTCTTTACTCGACAATACCAATCGCTGACCGGTGTCATCAGTGATAATGGTGGCGTTTACCGAGTCATTATCAACTGAATCATTAATCGCATCACGAATATCGGCAAGCTTTGCTGTATCTGACACAGTAATATCAAAACTGTTAGAACCAGAGCTGATCGTTAGCTTACCCTCACCCACAGCTTCATCGCCAGCTATAGCATCTGATGTTAGCTTATGGTTTTCGGCCAAACTATTAACTTTAATTGAGTAATTATTGGTTTGTGCATCTTTTTCAGAACTTAAAGTAACAAAATCATCACTGCCACTAATTGTTCTCTTTTGAAACTCCTCAACAGAGGATAGTGACTCCAATGAGCCATTCAGCTCCTCTAAAGACGCTTTTAGTGTTCCAACAGCAGATATATCAGTCGTGAAATTAGCTTGCTGTTTTGTTACTCGAGCTTGATAAGGGGACTTCTCAGCATTGACTAAAGCACTTACAATTTCGTTTACTTGAAGTCCTGAACCTATACCTGTAAATGAAATAGCCATAATTGTTGCCCTCTTAAATTACTGAAATACTAAACTTTAAAATCAACCAATACGCCCGTGGCTTCTGCTAATTTGGCCACTATACCTAATACTTCTTCTGACGGATATTGCTTAACTAAGTCACCACTCTCTTTATCGATAACCTTGATTACATTACGGCCAGAGTCTTCGTCTACTTTAAATTGAAGACTGCGGTTCATTTCACCCATAAAATCCTGCAATTGCTGTACCACCTTTTCTAGCTTTTCAGGTGATAACTCAGTTTCAGAGACTTCGTTTCTACTTGCAGCAGTAGGGGTGGTTGTATTCTTCTGTTCATCAACATTTTGCTTAACTTGAGATGGGGCTTGATAACTTGAGGTAACCTCACCTTTTTGAGCTGAGTTGATGTTTAGATTTAAACTTTGCGTTTCCATAATTCGCTCCTACTATAAAGCGATATAAAGCTTTATACCTATACAAGAAAGGAAGGGTTACCCCTTCCTTAGTAGTTAAAGTATAGAGCTTATTGTTAAATTAACCTAATAAGCTAAGTGCTGCCTGCGGTAACTGGTTAGACTGAGCTAAGATTGTTGTACCAGCCTGTTGCATAATCTGGTTTTTCGTTAGCTTAGCTGTTTCTGCAGCGTAATCGGTATCTTGTATACGGCTTTTAGAAGCTGATACGTTTTCTGATACGTTTGAAAGGTTTGCTATGGTAAAGCCAAAGCGGTTTTGTACCGCACCTAAATCTGCACGCTGTGCATCAATCTGAGCAAGAGCAGCATCGATTGCTTTAATCGCATCTTGCGCACCAGCTGAAGTCGCACCTGAGATATCCACAGACTCAACTGAAGTTAACTCACTTGTACCACCTGTAGATGCAATATCAGCACCTGCAGCACCTTTACCAAACAGTTCATTTGCGCTCGTACCAGATATACCAATTTTATCTGCAGAGCTTAAGTTAAGCTCTGCTGAAACGCTGAGCGAACCTGCGGTGCTAGCAACAGCTTGACCACCGATAGTGAAAGCACTTGTATCGCCAGCGCCAGTAACATCAATACCATCGATATTTGTCGCTTTAAACGTAATTTCATCTTTAGCTTCATCAAAAACAGCATCATAACCATCAGCTTGCATCTCATTAGCAAGACGCGCCATATCACCACCAAAGTCACCTAGGTCATATGAATCAACTGCAGTGGCACCCTTTTTAATCTCAATTACTGATGAACTTCCAGCTTTGATAGCACCAATTGTAGTTTCAAGTTTAGCTTCGGCATTTACACCAGAACCAGATGAATTTATTGTATCAGCAATTGTTGCCGCACCTTGGTTAGCACCAACAGATACATCTGTGCCATTGATACTTAATGTATCTGCTGAAGTTACAATATTACCGGCTAGGTTAACCGTTTGAACATCCCCAAGCGCAGAAACTGTCGATGTTGCCGCACCTTTGATTTCATTCGCACCGATAGCATCAGCAGATACGTCACGAAGGCTTACGTTGATTGTTTCATTAGCGTTTGAACCCACTTGGAACTGCTTAGTACCAAATGAACCATCTAATAAGCTAGTACCACCGAATTTAGTAGTTTCTGCAATACGCGTTAATTCTTGTTGTAATGCGCCTACCTCTTTTTGAAGGGCCGCACGTGCATCAGCATCATTTGAACCATTCGCTGATTGTAGTGCTAAGTCACGCATACGTTGTAGAATATTTGATGACTCTGTCATCGCACCCTCAGCGGTTTGCGACATTGAGATACCGTCATTAGCGTTTCGCTGAGCAACACCTAAACCATTAATTTGTGAAGATAGACGGTTAGCAATTTGTAGACCAGCCGCATCATCTTTCGCGCTGTTAATTTTCATACCAGATGAAAGACGTTGCATTGATGTGCCTAACGCATCGCTAGATTTTGATAAGTTTCTTTGTGCATTTATTGATGCAACGTTAGTATTTACTGATAAAGCCATGTTATAACTCCTGATTACTTTCGTAATGTAACTAATTGATTTTAACCAAGAGCCATCACAATAAAAACCTGTTCAAGCTCCGTTCTAATTAAGTTAACGGCTGTTATAAAATTACCTTTAGCTTTTTTTTTAAAAAAACAGTAAAAACTTTTAGTTGATTGAAATACAAACAAAAAAGCCAAGTATAAATACTTGGCTTTTTTAATTTTAATTATTATTAACCACCTAACAAGCTTAATGCAGCCTGTGGTAACTGGTTTGCTTGCGACAAGATAGTAGTACCTGCCTGTTGCATGATTTGATTTTTAGTCAACGTTGCAGTTTCAAGCGCATAATCAGTGTCTTGAATACGGCTACGCGAAGCCGATACGTTTTCAGATACGTTAGCAAGGTTGGCAATAGTAAAACCAAAGCGGTTTTGCACCGCACCTAAGTCAGCTCGTTGAGCATCAATTTGCGCTAATGCTGCATCAATTGCTTTAATCGCGTCTTGCGCACCATCTGAAGTCGCGCCTGAAATATCAACACTCTCAATACTTGTTAATGAACTAGTACCGCCTGATGATTGTATTGCAGCAGCCCCTGTACCAAATAATTCATTCGCAGTGGTCCCTGAAATACCTATTTTATTCGCTGATGATAAATTTAGCTCTGCGGACACACTAAATGAGTTCGCTGTGCTGGTTACTGCAGTTCCACCTATAGTAAAGCCACTTTGATCAGTGCCTGTGATATCAATACCATCAACATCTGTGGCTTTAAAAGCAATCTCTTCAGTTGCAGGGTCGTAAATGGCATCATAACCTGCTTGTTGCATGTCATTTGTTAATCGCTCCATCTCACCACCATAATTGCCTAAGTCAAATGACTTCTCAACTAAGCCATTTTTCTTAATTTCAATCACACCTTTACTGTCCGATGTGATCCCAGCAAAAGTGGTATCAATTTTAGCCTCTGCAACCACACCGGCGCCTGACTTGTTGATAGTATCTGCAATAACAGCCGCACCAGAACCACCAGCAATAACAATATCTGTACCGTTAATATTAACCGTGTCCGCACTTGTACCATGATTTGTTGCTAAGTTAACAGTTTGTACATCGCCAAGCTTAGTATTTGCATCTGCGGCGTTGCCAGGTCCTTTAATTTCATGCGCACCAATTGAGTCTGCTGCTACATTACGTAAGCTTACATTAATGGTTTCATTCGCATTTGCACCTACTTGGAATTGTTTTGTACCAAATGTACCGTCAAGTAAGCTGGTTCCACCAAATTTGGTAGTGTCTGCAATTCGAGTAAGCTCTTGTTGCAGGGCTGCTACTTCTTTTTGCAGTGATGCACGGTCAACTGCACTGTTTGACCCATTGGCTGATTGCAGTGATAAGTCACGCATACGTTGTAAAATGTTTGCTGACTCTTGCATCGCACCTTCAGCAGTTTGCGCCATAGAAATACCATCATTGGCATTACGCTGAGCAACCGTTAGGCCATTAACCTGAGACGTTAGTCGGTTGGCAATTTGTAAACCTGCAGCATCGTCTTTTGCGCTATTAATACGCAAACCAGATGATAGTCTCTGCATTGAAGTTTCAAGTGCCATGCTAGATTTAGATAGATTGCGTTGCCCATTAAGTGATGCAACATTTGTATTTACGCTTAAAGCCATTTTACCATCTCCTAGTTTCAATCAGAATGTGGTTCAAAATATTTAAGCAAAAACCACACTTTCTATAACCAGTTGAATGCATTAGTTGTGCCAACTAATAAAAAATAGTTAAATAACTGTTTTTTAATAAATAAATAGCGTTTATTGATACTTAAAATCAGAAGTTAGCATTTTTTTGACAGGAGAAAAAAGGGGGGTGACAGTTTTTTGCCGCTTCGTTAAGGCAAGTTATTACCTACTTTTCTCGTATAGTAATAACCTGCCTTGGATGGTATTTATAAATAATCAAATAATGAAAGTTTAGCCAAGCGACCAAAAGTCGCTTGTGAAGCCTGTAAACCAGACTCATGTTTAGTGAGATCGCTGATGGCTTCAGCGGCATCAATCTCAATTAGGCTAGATCTGTTTTCTTGATTATTAATATCTAGAGCACTGTTTGAGTCGGTAACACGCTCAACTACATTCATACGCCCACCTAAACCAGCCTGAGTAAACACAATTTGCTCACTAGCATTTTTAAGCTGAATTAAACCATCAGATAATGCTTGGTTAATTTGCGTTTCATCAAGTTGTTCGTCATTTAGGCTAATGATCAAATCTTCTAGCGTATTAAGTACATTTTCTTTGCCTGGTTTTTCAAGAGTAAAATCAAGCTGTCCTGGTGCTGCCCCCTCAAGTTGAATTTCCATACCTGCAAATTCAATCGGTTCATCGGTTACTTCACCCGTAACGGGTGGTACAAGAGGATTACCATCACGTAATATTTCATATTGATCTGGCGCTGAAGGGGTCGCCCCAGGGATCACATTAACATTATAGGTATTGATCGTTGGAGAAATAAGCGGATCTGGATCTGAGTTATAATTATCTTTATGAAAACGGTCAAACTCGCCTTGGTTTTCAACATAAACAGTTCCAGCGGTAATGCCGCCTGTTGGCGTTCCATCGTTTGAAACTACATCGAGTCGCGCATCAACTCGTTCAAATACATTGAAGCCATTATCGCTTGATTTGATCTCAACGCCTTTTGCGATCGTCACTTCGTGTTGGCCTTGATCGCCTTGATATTCGTATTTGCCATTGGTGCTATTAAATGTATAAGTTTGAATATCGTCTTGATAGCCAGAGAAAAGGTATTTCCCTCCTTCAGATTGACTATTCATTAAATTAAGCAGTGATTTTTGCAATTCTTTTAGTTCACTGGCAACTGAAGCCAAATCACCTTTATCTAACGAACCATTGCCCGCTCGTATAGTTAACATTTGCGCTTCTAAAATAGTGTCGTTCATACCTTGCAATAAACTTTCTTCGGTTTCTAAACGCCCTTTTAGCTGATTAATATTCTTCGTCAGCTGCTCATTAGTTTCTATTTTATTGGTGTACAACATACCTTGCGAAATAGCAGCAGGGTTTTCAGAGGTACTCAAATATTTTTGACCTGTATTAACGCGCTCCTGCGCACCAGCTACATTTTGTTGATTCTCAAGTATTTTATTAATGTTATTTTGATACATTAAATTATTTGATAAACGCATAATTACCTCGCCGCACTCAATAAGGTGTCAAAAATAGCTCTCGCTGCAGTTAATACTTGTGCAGAAGCAGCATAGGATTGCTGGAAGCGCAGCAAATTAGCCGCCTCTTCATCTAAGTTTACGCCCGACAACGATTCGTACCAGGCTTCTGATTGTTGTGCTAAAGCATCAAATGCAGCACCATTGGTTTTTGCTTGACTGGTTACCACACCAACATCGGTGACTAATCCAGCATAGGCCTGATTCAATGTTTTATGATTATCAGCTGATGCGCTCGCTACTACATTTTGACGTACTAAATCGGTATTCTGTAAGTCAGCAAGTTTTTGGCCGTTGCGGTTATCATCAAAACCGCCTTCATTAAATTCTAAATTAAAGGTATCGCCCATTGCTGGTACGCCTTCAATATTAAAGTCAAAACCATAACCATCGTATGGTGCACCGGCTTGAGCGAGTATATTGTTAGCAGGCGGTGTAACTGTAAACGTAGTTGTGCCATTACCATCAGTAAGTTGATATTCGTTAGCATTGGCTGTTTTAACAATGCTAATAGGGCCATTTGCTAAACCCAAAGGATTACTAAAGCTGCCAGTGGTTACATCGGTAACATTACCCGGTGAAATAGTCCCTGTACCTGTATTATCAAGGCCGTCTGCTGTTCTAATTGGGGAGGCCAATGCAATGTCCTCACCTCGACCTGTTGTCAGCGATATATTGCCAGCCGCGCCACTGTTAAGTTTTACCTGAAATTGGTCACCGGCATTACCAGCTCCCGTTATATTAAGCTCTAAGCCAAACGCCTCTCCGCTAGTAATAGCAGCTGAGTCGATAATGCCACTGGGTGGAATAATTGCTAAAGAGGCTGCACCTAAAGGTTCACCTTTATTATCAATTGGCTGAATACTTACTTCGTTAGGATTACCCGTATAGGTGATCACAAAATCACTGGCTGGCAGTTCACTGCCTTTACCAGCCTCAACGGTTGCTGACATATTAGCTGTTCCGGTATTGGCTTGATAAACAAAAGCACTGACTGTTGGGATATCAAAAATATCCCCTCCGAGTTCACCGTTTGCATCCATACCTAAACGATTTTGCTGATTAAACGAATCAGCAAGCGCAATACCCATCTGGCCAATTTGATTTTGTGCCGGCACCAAAATATCGTCTCTAAATGCTAATAAACCGCCAATTTTACCTTTGAGTTTAGTAGGGTCTATATCGAGTGGCACAGCCTTACCGCCATTTACATCTAAGCGTAGCTCTTTAAAGTTAGCATCAGGATCGCCACTAATCGAAAACAAGTTAAATGACCCATTTTGCATAACAACGGCTTCGCCTGTGCCCATAAACACTTGTTTTTCACCATTAGGGCCATCAAGTGTTTCTATATCAATTAGCTCAGATAAATCACGTATTGCTTTATCACGCTCATTATAAGCAGAGCTCGCATCAGCTTCGTTTTTGGTACCATGAACACCCGCAATTTCTTGGTTCAACGAACTAATACTTTCGATTAACGTATTCGCCTCTTCTGAAAAAATCTCTAATTGCTCATTAACCACTGCTTTTTGCTCTGATACGATACCTGCAAGCCGATCCATTTGGTCAATCAGGTTTTGTGCATCACTCATCACCAATGAACGAGCAACCGTTGATGAAGGTTGATTAAGGGCTTCTTGCACGTTATTAAACATTGAGTTGATACTAGTTGATAAGCTGTTTGATTTTTCTGAAAAAATTTGATCAACCCGACTCGCTTCACTAACAAATTGATCAAAAAAACTTTTATTTGAAGTATCTCGATTTAATTGCTTTTGCGCAAACTCATTCAATAACCGGTACGTTTGGCCACGGCCTACCTGATTATCAATCATGGTGGTAAACTCGGTGCGCTCACGTACATACCCTTCGGTATTAACATTTGCGATGTTTTTACTTGTCGTTTGCAATAACTCAGAGTTTGCTCTTATTCCTGAATTAGCAATGTTTAATAAATTAAACGACATGTTACTCTACTCCCTGGCGGATCACGCTTGTGGCGATATTCTTCAATTCGTTACTGTTCAGCACTCTTTTTATTTTGTCTGCATAATTAGGGTCGGTTGCATAACCAGCTTGCTGTAAAGAGTCTAAAAATTTATGCGGCTTTGCCGTATTGTTTAATGCATCTTGATAGCGCGGGTTCTGTGTTAAAAAATCCACAAAATCATTCACGCTATCTTTTATCGAGTCATACGCTCTAAAGCTTGCTTGCTTTTTAACTGCAGCACCTTGTTCAAATTCTAAAGTGACCTTACTGGCCTTTTCACCCTGCCAACTTTTATCTGACTTAATATTGAATAAATTGTTTGAGCTATTACCATCACCTTTACTAATAATATGTTTACCCCAGCCAGTTTCTAATGCCGCTTGTGCGACCATAACCGCCGGATTTAAACCAATTTTTTTAGCCGCTGTTTTTGCGTGTTCCCACACTGTGCTCACAAATTCCTCAGCACTTTCAAATGTGCCAGACGCTATGTTTTGTTCGCTTTTTTCAGTTGAATCAACGAGCGGCACTTTTTCAGTGACCTTTTGATTTTCTTGATGAGGTAAGGTGCTACCCGCACGTTGGTCACTAAAGAAATCTGACGTTGTGCGAAGAACAGAGCCTGGCATAAAGTTTTTTCCATCTGGCGATAATTGCTGCACAATTAAATCTGCAAGACCCAAAGAGCCATTTGATGAAAGCTCTGTGGCCATTTGTTGGTCGTGCATTTCTTCAAAAAACTTAACGCCACTAGCATTAAACGGGCTTTCTTTATCTTCGAAAGCCTCATTGGCTTTACGCATACTTTTAAGCAGCATTTGGGTGAATATAGCTTCAAATTGTGCCGCCGCTTTTTTTAACGCCGCTTTAGATGCATCGGTTGATGCGTCACCGCTGTTTAAAGCATCTCGACGCAAAGAGTCTAAGTTGCCTAAATCAAAAAAGTTTTGCTTATCTAGATGATTTGTTTCCATCAGCTTTTTGACACAATAATTAATAATATCTAGATAATGCAATAATTGAGCCAGCGAGATTTTCAAAG
Source organism: Pseudoalteromonas sp. Scap25 (assembly GCF_013394125.1). Classification (GTDB taxonomy): domain Bacteria; phylum Pseudomonadota; class Gammaproteobacteria; order Enterobacterales; family Alteromonadaceae; genus Pseudoalteromonas. The sequence goes on from NZ_CP041327.1 coordinate 2,476,835, forward strand.
GTGGGAGTAAGCAGGAAAAAAAAGTAAAAAACACCGCAATAAAATATTAAACGGTGTTTTTTAAAGGTTAAATTACAACAAGCTGACCGTTAATTGCACCAGCTTCTTTAAGTGCTTCAAGAATCGCCATTAAATCGCCAGGGGCAGCGCCAACTTCATTAATTGCACGTACTAAGTCATCAAGACTTACACCAGGGTCAAATACAAAAGCGCGTGAGTCATCCTGATCAACATCAATAATACTTTGCTGAGTAACCACGGTTTCACCCTCTGCTAAAGGATTTGGCTGCGCTACATTTTGTTGTTCCGCAATCGTTACTGTTAAACCACCGTGGGTAATTGCCGCAGGTTGTAATTTTACATTTTTACCTATAACAATGGTGCCGGTACGTGAGTTAACAATTATTTTTGCCGAAGTATCCGCTGGTTTAAATTCTAAGTTTTCAAGAGTTGATAAGTACGATACGCGCTGCGAGGCATCACGAGGTGCAATAACGCGAATAGAAGCTGCATCGAGTGCTTGAGCGCTATTTGGACCAATTAAATCATTAATGGTTTTCTCTAAACGTTTAGCAGTAGTAAAATCAGGACGGTTTAAATTAAAGGTAATATAGTCGTTTTGCATAAATGGGCTTTTAACAGCACGTTCAACGGTTGCACCATTTGGTACACGTCCTACCGTTGGCGTATTAATCACAACGCGACTACCATCAAGGCCTTCAGCGCCTAAGCCACCTACAATTAAACTGCCTTGAGCGATGGCGTAAACATTACCATCAACCCCTTTTAAGAATGTTTGTAGTAATGTGCCACCGCGCAAGCTGCCTGCGCTGCCAATCGATGATACAGTTATATCTATGGTTTGCCCTGGCTTTCTAAATGGGGGGAGTTCAGCATGAACAGCAACCGCTGCAACATTTTTAATTTTTGGCTTTAAACTAGAAGGTAACGTAATACCAAAACTATTAAGCATGCCTTTAAAGCTTTGCTCGGTAAAACGGCTTTGCTCACCGGTGCCTGGTAAACCAACAACTAAGCCATAGCCCACTAATTGGTTTGAGCGCACCCCTTCGACCATAGACACATCTTTAATTCGCTCAGCACTGGCAGTAAATTGCCAGCCTAGTAGCACCATAAAACAAAAAACTTTAAAACCATTCATGTCGAATGTCCTCTAAAAGGGAAACAATGAGCTACTAAAGAAACGCGTTAACCAACCTGGGCTTTGTGCCTCTTGTGTTTGGCCCTTACCTGAGTACTGAATACGCGCATTCGCAATTCGATTAGACTCAACGGTATTATCGGCATTGACATCTTGTGGACGCACTAACCCTTCTAAGCGAATAAATTCTTCACCGGTGTTTAACGTTAGCCATTTTTCACCGCGAATCACTAAATTACCATTTGGTAGTACTCGCATTACGTTAACCGAAATATCGCCAACTAAGCTATTTGATTGATTTGATTTTGAGTCACCTTTAAATGAGGAGTCACTGCCAATACCAAATTGAATGCTATCGCCGCCAATATTTACCGGTAAACCACCTAAGCCAATCACAGGGTCGAGGCTGGCATCGGTTTCTTTATCCGTTTCTGTTTTAGCTGCTTTAGTCGCTTGGGTTGACTCTTGTAATTTAACAGTAATGATATCGCCTGTTCGCAGTGCTTTTTTATCGGCATAAAGATCATTCGATAATTGAGTACTGAACAAAGAGCCGGTTGCGACTACTGGCTCCATATTAGGCTCTGGATACATAGGTGCATAATAGGGATCGTCTTGTACTACCTCATTATTTTGTGTAGCTACACAACCACTTAATAGTAAAGTCCCTACTGTAAATAACATAATATTACGCATACAATCCCCCAAAACTATAACTGTTGATTGATATAACTCATCATTTCATCAACGGCTGAGATCACTTTTGAGTTCATCTCATAAACGCGCTGCGTTTCAATCAAATTAACTAACTCTTCGGTCACATTTACATTTGATGTTTCAAGTGAACCTTGAATAATCGTACCTAAACCTTCAACCCCCGGATTACCTTGAACAGGCGCACCACTTACAGCGGTTTCGGTATATAAGTTTTGCCCTATAGGCTCAAGGCCAGACGGATTAATAAAATCACTAATCGTGATCTGACCAATAACCACGTTTTCGGCCTGACCTTTTACGCGAACTGACACTTCACCATCTTGAGATACGGTGATCGACTGTGCATCGTCAGGTACATTCATTTCAGGCTGAACAACATAACCAGCACCCGAGGTCACAACACGCCCGTCGCCGTCAGTAGTAAATTGGCCGTTTCGCGAATATGCAATATTGCCATCTGGTTGCAGTACTTCAAAAAACCCAGGACCAGAAATCATCCAATCCAATGAATTTTCAGTAGTGAGCATATTACCTTGCGAAAAGTTTTTTTGGTTAGCTACTACTTTAGTACCCGCACCGAGCATTAAGCCTGACGGCATTTCGGTATCTTGCGATGATCGACCGCCTGGTTGATTAATATTTTGGTAAAGCAAGTCTTCAAAAATAGCGCGGCTTTTTTTGTAACCTACTGTACTGGCGTTCGCTAAGTTATTTGATATAACCGATATATCAGTTTGTTGAGCGTCAAGCCCTGTTTTACTTATCCATAATGCTGGATTCATAATAATACCCTCACGTTAAAGTTAAACGATGCGCATCAGCTGCTCTTGACGTTCGTCAATCTCTTCAGCTGTTTTCATCAGTTTTACTTGTAATTCAAATTGGCGTTGGTGACTGATCATATCGACCATTTCATGCACAGGATTTACATTCGATTTTTCTAATGTGCCACCTAATACTTGTACATTGGCTGATGTTTCAACTATTTCGCCTGGTTTAGCTCTAAATAAACCATCGTTACCCTTCTCAAGCGTGGCGTTGTTTGCATCAACCACTTTTAGGCGATCAACTTCTTCTAAAAAGTTAGCCGGTGCACCTTGAGGGCGAACTTGAATAGTGCCATCTTTGCTAAATTCAATTTTTTCAATCGGTACAGGTAATATGACTGGCCCACCTTCGCCAATAACTTGACGACCGTCGCTGGTAGTTAGCATACCTTCAGCCGTTATATTTAACGAACCCACTTTTGTATAAGCTTCATTACCAGAGGCGTCCTGAACACTCAACCAGGCGTTATCGCTCATAGCAATATCAAGGCTGCGACCTGTTTCGACAACACCGCCCGATGTCATGTTTGATCCTGGACGCTCTTGCATAGCAAAAACACGAGTCGGCAAACCTTCACCGAAAGCCTGCATTGAGCGCGCTTGCGCAAAATCAGATTTAAACCCAGTGGTGTTTGCATTTGCCAAATTATTGGCTTTAAGAGCAAGCCCTTGCATGCTTTGTTTAGCGCCAGATGCGGCTATGTAGACCATTTTATCCATAACATCGACTCATTAAGAAATCTATATATGAGTAAATGCAATATAAGTGCCAAATTAAATTAAAGCATGAATAAGATTTTAAGAGAGGAATAAAAAAGGCTGCATTAAGCAGCCTTTATAAGTCAAAATATGATTATCGGATCTGTAAGATATTTTGTTGCAGTGTTGAATTCACTTCAAGCGCACGAGAGTTTGCTTGGAAGTTACGCTGCGCACTAATCAAATCAACCAGCTCTGTGGTTAAGTTTGTATTTGATTGCTCGAGGGCTGAAGAATTAATTTTGCCTAAAGTCCCTGTTCCCGGCTCACCCGCAATCGGCTCACCTGAGGTTAAACTTTTTTTCCATGAAGTATCACCCACCTGTTGTAAACCTTGTGAGTTTGCAAACCTAACCATGGCTACTTGACCTAAATAAGTTGAGTCACCATTACTGTACGATGCAACTACTTTTCCATCAGTACCAATATCAATACCCGCTAAGCGACCTACTGTCGCACCATCTTGCTCTAGTGCTTTTACTTCAAAGCGACTCGCAAACTGGCTTGGAACTTTATTTGATGTATTCGCTTCGTCGCGCCAGTTAATAGCTATATCACTAAACTGAGCACCATTACTTAATAGGCCACTTAAATTAGCCCCGGTTAAATTAACATCAGTAAAGGTTGGACCGACATTTGGAACGCCATTGGTAGTTGCAGGCAAACCACTTGCATCAAACCCAAAGGTACTTAGAGGGCTTGGTGTTGCCGTTGCAGCACCAGTAGCATCAAACGGTTGTTTATCTAGCGTGCCATGTACCTGCCATTCATTAGGCGCTGTTTTTACAAAAAAGAATTGTAAAACATGTGGCTCACCTAAAGAGTCATAAGTTGTAGTCGATGTAGATGCAGTATATGTGCTGCTGTCTGTTGCATCAAACGGTACTGCCACAACATCTTTACGTGAGTCAAGGTTGAAAGAAGTATATACGTTACTTGTAGAGCGTGGTGAACCAGAAGAGTCTGGTATTTGTAATGCAGATGAAGTACTAAGACTTACTGAGGTTGTATCTCCGGTAACCTCATCAACAGGGAAGCTCTGTAAAAAATTACCTTTGGCATCAACAACGAAATTGTCTTTATTAAGCTTAAATGCTCCAGCACGTGTAAAAGTTTGGTCTTGTGAATCCAGACTTTGAGTAGTTGCAAAGTAACCTTCACCCGTGATCGCTAAATCCAGTGAGTTATTAGTAAACTGCAGCGACCCTTGATGAAACTGCTGGGCAACCATGGTCGTTTGCACACCATCACCATTTTTTGTTTTACCGGCGCTAAATACTGATGATGCGTATACATCAGCAAACTCGGCGCGAGACTCTTTAAAACCAGTGGTGTTTACGTTGGCAATGTTATTGGCGGTAACATCCAAATCTTTTTGTGCGGCAGCAAGGCCTGTTAATGCAATATTAAAGCTCATAATTAACCTCTAACCTAAAAATATTTAGCCTGATGGCTAAAAAAATACATAAAATCTATTACGCGATTTCTGCGACATCAGTCAGCCTAACCGCACCTTCTTTAGTATTAATAATAATGCCGCTTGAGCCGTTAATATTAACACTTTCAATATTTTTGAATGTAGCTAATGGGAGGCTTGAAAATTCCCCATTTGTACTACCCTCTGCTTTGATGTTGTATTCACCAGGTGGTAGCCGTTCACCCGCTTCATTTTTACCATCCCATGCAAAACGGATGGCTCCTGCAGGCTGAGTGCCTAAATCTATAGTTTTAACCAACTGCCCGGATGCATCTTCAATGCGGATCATTAAACTATCGACTGGCTTTTCAGCTACAACAGAACCTCTTGATTCACCCGACTCATTAAGCTCCAGTGTATCCGACTCCAACAAAGCTTGTTTGCCAACCAGTGTTGATGCTTGCAATGCCGAATTTGATGTCATCGACGCAGCTAAGGAATCAAAGTTAGAGTTCAAATTTGATATTCCTTCAGCCATGGTAAAGTTTGTCATTTGTGCAATCATCTGATCGTTATCAGCAGGTTTGCTGGGATCTTGATATGACAACTGCTGTGTTAACAACGAAAAAAAATCTTCTTGGGTTAACGCATCACTGTCTTCTTTTTGTGGCACTTGCTTATCTTGCCAACGTAAAGAGTCCATGTAGGATGAAGAAGTACTAATATCGTTACTCATGAGCTACCCTCAGTTACCGCTGACCTAACAGCAGTGTTTTACTTAACATTTGCTTAGCTGCATCAGCAACTTGAACATTTGTCTGATAAGAGCGAGATGCAGAAATCATATTTGCCATCTCCTCAACAACATTCACGTTGGGTTTATAAATGTAACCATTTTCATCCGCACTCGGGTGGTTTGGGTTATATTCAATTTGTAGTGGTTTATCACTCTCAACCACTCCTAACACTTTCACACCAACGGCAGAGCCCTGTGGGTTGCTTGCTGACGCTGACGCTTTTGTTAGCTCCGCAGCAAATACAGGTTGTCGCGCTCGGTACGTTTCATTTTGTGAAGAGCTAATTGTATTGGCATTAGAGATATTACTTGCGGTGGTATTTAATCGCACGTTTTGCGCGCTCATACCCGAACCTGCAATATCAAACACATTATATAAACTCATAATTAGGCTCCTTGACTACCGAGGGCTTTTTTCAGGCCTTTAAATTTACCATTAAGAAACTGGACACTGGCCTGATACTCCATAGCATTCTGTGTATACAAGTTCCGTTCCACTTGTATATCAACAGAGTTACCATCACCTGTATCTGTTTGATTTGGCGTACGAAATAATTCATCTCCACCTACAAAACGGGTACCACCGGCAATGTGTTTTTCGTTGGTTCTTACCATCGTATTGCCGCTTAGTTGGTTAGACTTTGCCGTTTTTAATGCTGAGGCAAAGTCGATATCTTTTGCTTTATAGCCGGGCGTATCAGCATTTGCGATATTAGTGGCGAGCATTTCTGCTCTTTGCGAACGGATCAACATCGCATGCGGATGCACGCCTAATGCTTTATCAAAACTGATAGCCATAACTATCTCCAAAAAATTGACTTAGTATCAGTAAAGCAATAAGTAAGCCAGCAATGAAAGTAGTGATGATAAAAACAAAAAACGGCGCTACAGCGCCGTTTTTAGGAGGGGGTATATCTTAATATTCGTTATTTCTTTTGGTAAATAATGCCGGGGTTACAACGTACCATATCAAATTCGGTACTCAAACCAGACATAGATTCCGACGCACCTAAAAATAAATACCCCTTAGGGTTAAGTGCTTGAGAAAATTGTGCAATTATTTTGGCTTTCACCTCAGGTGAAAAATATATTAAAACATTACGGCAAAATATAATATCGAACTTACCCATCAAGGCGTACGAGTCGAGCAAATTTAAATGCCTAAAGCTCACTTGCTTTTTCAAAGAGTCAACCACTTGTGCCATACCATTGCCGCTATCTTTAAAAAATTTCTTACGACGATCAGCAGATAGCCCGCGAGCCAGTGCCAATGCATCATATTCAGCGTTTTTACACATATCTAGCATGGTATTTGATATATCAGTACCCACTATTTGTGCACCCATTTTTAAAACACCAGGGCTACTTGATTGAAACTCAGCCACTGACATAGCAATTGAATAAGGTTCTTGCCCTGAAGAGCTCGCAGCAGACCATATTTTTAATGGTCTATTTAGCGCTTTAAATTCAGGGAATAATCTGGTTTTGAGCAACTCAAATGGGTATTGATCTCTAAACCACAATGTTTCGTTGGTTGTCATGGCATCAACAACAGCAGCGCGCAATTGACGCTCATGTACGCCAAGTGTTTTGCTAACCAGTTCAGATAACGATTCAACATTAAACCGAGACATTAATGGTGCCAAGCGGCTTTTAACCAAATACTGCTTATTTTCACCTAAAACAATACCGCACTGTTGTTCTAAAAATAAGCGAAATTGATCGTATTCTGTTTGCTGCAAATCTTTATTAGTCAAATCAATAACACCTATGTTTATTAATCACAATGAACCCACTTATTAACGGCTGTAGCAAGCTCGTCTGGATTAAATTTCGCTATAAAATCGTCAGCCCCTACTTTTTCAATCATTGCTTGATTGAAAACACCACTTAATGAAGTATGTAAAATCACATGCAGTGGTGCAAGTTTGGGATCTGCTTTAATTTCTGCAGTGAGCGTATAACCATCCATTTCGGGCATTTCTACATCTGAAATAAGTAACCCTACTCGCTCTGTAATATCGTTAACACAATCAAGCTCTGCAATTTCTTTTAGTCTTATTAAAGCTTCTTTACCATTTTTAGCAAGTTCAGTAGTTACGCCTAAAGGCTCTAACGCTCGTTTAACCTGATTTCGTGCCACGGCCGAATCATCGGCTATAAATACTATACGCTCACCCAAATCTTTTTGCATACTACCTTGAGCCTGAGCCGCAACATCTGCGCTAACCTCTGTATTTACTGGACAAATCTCGTTTAAAATTTGCTCAACATCGAGAATCTCAACTAACTCATTTTCAATTTCAGTCACGGCTGTTAAATAAGAATAACGCCCCGCACCTGATGGCGGAGGCAGTATTTTTTCCCAGTTCATGTTAACAATCCGCTCAACGCCACCAACTAAGAATCCTTGAACTGAACGGTTATATTCAGCAATGATAATAAAACCTTCTTCTATATTTTTTATAGGACGGCCACCTACAGCCATAGATAAGTCAATCACCGAAATAGTTTGGCCACGGATATGTGCAACACCTCGAATATAAGCATTAGCCTTTGGCATACTAGTAAGAGGCGGGCATTGTAATACCTCTCTTACTTTAAACACATTTATGCCGAAGCGCTGACGCCCGTTAAGCTTAAATAACAATAATTCTAAGCGGTTTTGCCCAACCAACTGAGTACGTTGGTTTACTGAGTCTAAAATACCGGCCATTTAAATCTCCTAAGAAAACAAATATAAGGAACGATAATTGCTTTCAATTAATAAAGCGTCATAACACAACGGGGGCGTCTAAATTCTGACGCAAAATATTTATACCCTGTTTGCAACCATAAGCATAGTCGAAACATTATGAGTTTGTTAAAAAAAATCAGAAGATACAGTGTTTTTTATTTTCTTGCTAGCCTCTGCTTCACTTTGCCACTAAAGGCTCAAGTATTTAGTAAAGAATCACTTCAAGAAATGGCTGTATCTTATGTTGCACAAAAAGCAGTGACTACAAATGATAACAAAATACAGTTTAGCGCATTACCGTTAGATAGCCGCATACCTGATCGCTATTGTAACTCTGAGCCAGAGCTAGTAACGCCAAGTGAGCCCCCTTTTAATCGTCAAGTCACCATTCAAATAAAATGTAACGATAGTGATAACTGGGCACAGTACGTTCATGTCAGAATTACTGAATCAGCACCCGTTGTAGTCGCAACGACTAATTTAGCACGAGGTGAAGTGATTACTCCATCCCATTTAAGTATTGATATGCGCCCTGCGCACTTTATACGCGTTCAGTATCTTGATGATCCTGCACAACTTATTGGTAGCCGCAGTAAACGTAATATTCGTGAAGGTATGCCAGTACTACTCAATCAAATTTGTATGGTTTGCAAAGGCGACTCTGTCAACATTTTTGCCAATATTAAAGGGTTAAGAGTAAAAACAACGGGTGTTGCATTAGAGGATGGAACCTTAGGTGAACAAGTACGAGTAGAAAACAAAAAAACAGGTAAAGTTTTAAATGCACGGGTAGATGGTGTAGAGTCTGTGCAGGTAAATATTTAATGTAATTTATGCTAAAGTATCTTTAGTAAATGCCGATATATAGGCATCAGTTGGGTAATAAATGGGTTTTTATCATGGTCGGTCAAGTTAACAAATCAAATCAACAGCCTGGTGTTTTAACAAACACTCAACAGCAAAAAGTTGATTTAAAAAGAGATAATGCAAATACGCAGGCTGCGCAAACGCCTTCGCCTAAAGCGGCAAGCGATTCGGTGAGCCTAACACCGCAAGCTAAGCAATTAAAATCTTTACAAGAAAAAGCAGAGCAGTCTTCTGGTTTTGACAGTAACAAAGTTGCTGAACTTAAAAAAGCCATTACCGAAGGCAAGTATCAAATAGACAGTGAGAAACTTGCCAAAAATTTAGCAGACTTCGAGTTTAATGTTTATGGCTGATCACAATAGTTTAATTACGATTAAACTAAACGAACAAATAAATTGTTTAACAACCTTGAGTGAGCTTCTTACTCAAGAGCTTAATGCTATTGCCTCACGTAGAGGCGAAGGTTTGAAAGAAATTGCCCAACAGAAAATGTCTTTTTTAACCAGCATAAGCACCCTAGATAAAGAACTCAGTAACCTGATTGCCAGTAATGATCAGCAAACAGATGAAAACAATGACTTAATAAAGCTGACCAGAACTAAGCTTGAGCAATGTCAAAAACAAAATGAAGTTAATGCTCATGCAGCTCATCAGGCACAGTTAAGTGTAAAGCAGCTAAAAAGTATTTTAATTGGTGCACCTTCATCAATGACCTACGACCAAGCTGGTAGCGTCGTAAATACCGATAACAGCATTGTGCGTAACCTAAAAGCCTAAAAAAATACCCATAAAAAACGCCTAAACGATAATTCGTTTAGGCGTTTTTTATGGGTAATAATTTGTCGCTTAGTAATAAGTGACTTTTTTCACTTCCCGTGGTTTTATCTCACCGATGTACAAGTCGTGAACGCGTTTCATATTAAGCTCAAGCTCGGTTACATACATATCATTAACGGCATATGTTTTTATAATTTGTGCGCCTTTAATAATACCTTGTACTTTGCTTTGTAAATAATCATCTTGGGCAACAGACCCAGCGACTGTTGTACCTGCGGTAATTTTTTGCCCGTATACTTGCTCTGTTAGTTCGCGATAAGCCTCGAGCTTTGAAGCCTTAATCGCCATAAGTTGTTTTTGCGTATCACTACTTCCCGACTGCAAACTAATGGGCGCATAGCCAACCGCTTTTAATACTGGGTAATTATTTGGCTCAACATATTTATACTCAACGTGTTTATCAAATATATTACTACAACCGCTTAAAGTTAAGCAGCCTAATGTGATCATTAATGGCATTACTCGCATCATACTGGGCCTTTAAAAACTAATTAAACTCAGTTATGCATGTTTAGTGCCAGTGATATGCCTTTAAATAGATAACAAAAAATAGTGGTACATTACTTGCTGAAGTTGATTAACGCTAACGTTTAATTGGAGTAAAAGTATGAAATCGTTTTTAAAGGCTGTATTAGCAGGGTTAAGTACCACTGCGGTATTAACGTTTTCACCTTTTACTCACGCTCAGTGGTATGAGTCTACCGGCCATGCAGTTATTCAAAATAGCGATATTCCTAGTGCAAAAGCCGCAGCCATAAAAGATGCGATAACCCAAGCCTTAGTATTTTCTGGGGCTCGTGTAAGTTCAGTGCAAACCCTTGTAGATGGCGTATTAACTCAAGACCAACTAAAAATAAGTAGCCAAGGCGAAATCCAAAAAATAGAACTCGTTAGCGAAAACCGCAGCAGTGATGAATTTGCGATTACCTTACGCCTAGATATTTTTGCACAAACCGAACAATGCCCGCAAAGCAACTTCAATAAATTTATAGCCGTGACGCAAAGCCAATTAACTAATCGCGAACACGCTAGAATGGGTCAAATATTTGACATTAATAAAGCCGTAAGCAAAAACATCTACACGGCACTGCAAAAATCAAAAATGAGTGCTGTCCCTGTTGCCTATTTCAATAAAGCGATAAAAGTCGATACCTACTTTAATCAACAACATGACTACTCTAATAGCCAGTTAGAGGAAATTTCATCGCGCAGTAACGCGCAATATGTGTTGTTAAGCCAAATTACCAGTTTATCCACCAGCGATAAACTCAATAGCGACTATGCATTTTGGCAAGATGAAAGCTATCAGCGTCACTATCAAATAGAGTTTAGTTTATTTAATGGCACTACTTATGAACCCTTGTGGCAACAAAGCTATCAAAGCCAAGCTATCTGGCCATTTGAAAAAACAACTATTATTGATGTAAACAGTAATCGTTTTTGGCAGTCACCTTTTGGTCAAAGTATTAGTGAGATAAACCAAACCCTAAGTTACGATTTGCAAGCAGCCATGGCGTGCCTACCCACCCAAGGCAAAATTATGCACATGGAAAATAATAAACTCGTCATTAATTTAGGAAAGGCACATGGCTTAGAAAAAGGCCAACAGCTGAGTATTGCTCATCATAATTATTTAACCGATGCGCAAGGCAACACCATGCCGCATACTATAACCACTTTGAACCGTATTCGTGTAGAGCAGCTATATCAGCATAGCGCCATTGCCGTCAGTATTAATGATCAGCCTTTACCGGGCGTACAAATTAACGATATTGTGGAAGTTGCAACGCCCTAAAGTGCTTGGGTTAGCTTAACTTTTAAATTATCGTGAGCGCTTAACCAATCTGCTAACTGCTCAACCCCAGATAAATGCGGGTAGTGCTTTCGACAGGCCAATACAATATTACGTTGCTGATTAGGAAAAATAGGCAAATAATGAATTCCCTCTCGGGGGATTGCAGCAAGTTTTGGCACAAACGTAACCCCATCGTCCATCGCCACCAGCGCTAATAAGGTTTCTAAGCTATTACCTTGATACTGGCTAGAAACATCCACTCCTGCCGAAAAACAAAACTGCTGGGCTTGATCTTTAAAGCAATGGCCATCACTTAACATTAATAGGTTACTACCTTGAAGATCTTGCAGTGCTACCTTTTTATTTACAGCTAAAGCGTTATCAGCAGATACCGCAACTAAAAAGTCTTCTTTATATACATTAATCGTATGGTAATTTTTTAGCTCAGGCACATCCGCTAAAATTGCAAAATCCACCTCGCCACTGTCTAGCGCAGCTAAAATGGTAGAAGTTTGCATTTCAATAAACGAAAACTGACTTTGAGTAAATGCCGCTTTCATTGATGTAAGCAGTGTAGGAAGTAAATACGGGGCAATAGTAGGAATAATACCAATACTCAGCTTGCCCTGTAACGGTTGGTTAGAAGTAGCAGCCAGTTCTTTTAATATTTGAGTTTGTTCTAATATAAGAGTGATTTGTGTCAACAAACGTTCACCTTGGGTTGTTAAGGTAACGTGCTTAGTTGAACGGTCAAATAAGATAACCCCTAATTCTTGTTCTAGCTTTTTAATTTGCCCACTCAAGGTGGGCTGGCTTACAAAGCAGGCATCGGCTGCTTTACGAAAATGTTTAAAATGCGCAACGGCTTTTACATATTCTAAATCTTTTAAGTTCATATTCACACTCAACCTGATAGCTTATGCCTATCAGTTTAATACAAACAAACGATTGGAACTATATTTAATTGTTCGCCATAATGGCTATCAACAAATCAAGAGGAACTAAAAACATGTTAAACAATATTGAAGGTCAAACAATCCCTAACGTTACATTTGCAACGCGTCAAAACGACGAATGGAAATCAGTAACTACTGATGACATTTTTAAAGGCAAAACAGTCGTTGTGTTTTCACTACCTGGTGCATTTACACCAACGTGTTCATCAACTCACCTACCACGCTACAACGAGTTAGCTGGTGTACTTAAACAAAATGGCGTTGACGACATTGTTTGTGTATCAGTAAACGATACCTTTGTAATGAACGCATGGGCTGAACATCAAGAAGCGCAAAACATTACCTTACTACCAGATGGTAACGGCGAATTTACTGACGGCATGGGTATGCTAGTTGATAAAAACGATTTAGGTTTTGGTAAGCGCAGCTGGAGATATTCTATGCTGGTTAAAGATGGCGTAGTAGAGAAAATGTTCATCGAGCCAGATTTACCAGGCGACCCGTTTGAAGTATCAGACGCTGACACTATGCTTGATTACATCAACCCAACTCAAGTAAAACCAGAGGCGGTTACTCTATTTACTAAGCCTGGTTGTCCTTTCTGTAAAAAAGCAAAAGAGCTACTTACAGCTAAAGGCTTTGCTTTTGAAGAAATTGTAATGGGTGCTGGCGCATCACTTACCAGCCTTAAAGCAGTATCAGGCCGTGAAACCGTACCACAAGTATTTATTGGCGGTAAGCACATTGGTGGCTCAGACGACCTAGAAAAATACTTTGCTTAATTAAGTAAATAAAACAGGGGCTGCAACGCCCCTGTTTATTAAAGGAAAAACACTATGAAAGAATTGCAAACCGACGTTGTTGTTATAGGTGCAGGTACCGCTGGTTTAAGTGCCTACCGTAATGCAAAACAATTTACTCAAAACGTACTTATGATTGAATCAGGCCCATACGGTACAACCTGCGCACGTGTTGGTTGCATGCCAAGTAAGTTATTGATTGCTGCAGCAGAAGCCGCGCACTCAATAGAAATGGCACCTGCCTTTGGAGTTCACAGCTCAAAACCGGTAATTGACGGTAAAGCCGTTATGGCACGAGTAAAAAGTGAGCGCGATCGCTTTGCAGGATTCGTAGTAGAAGCGGTAGATGAAATACCTAGCGAAAATAAAATTCGTGGCTATGCACAATTTTTAGACGCCAACCGCGTGAAAATAGATGAGCACACCATAATCACTGCTAAACGCTTTGTAATAGCAACAGGTTCACGCCCATCTTACCCTGGCGTATTTAATAACTTTGGCGACCGACTGATTATTAATGACGATGTATTCGACTGGGATGATTTACCAGAATCAGTAGCCGTATTTGGCCCAGGCGTTATAGGCCTTGAAATTGGCCAAGCGTTGCACCGATTAGGGGTAAAGGTAAAACTCTTTGGTGTAGGTGGTGCCATAGGCCCACTAACCGACCCAGTAGTTAAAGATTACGCTAACACCGTATTTGCAGAAGAATTTTATGTTGATACCGACTCAAACGTTTCAGATATGAAACAGGTAGGTAATAAAGCAGAGCTAACCTATACCGACAAACAAGATGTTAAACATACCGAGCAGTTTGACTATGTTCTGGCTGCAACAGGGCGAGTACCTAACACCGATAAACTAGGGTTAGAAAACACCGGCATAGAGCTTGATGAGCGTGGCGTACCACTCGCTGATGCCCACACTATGCAATGTGGCAACTCTCACATATTTATTGCTGGCGATGCCAGTAACATGATCCCACTGCTTCACGAAGCATCCGATCAAGGAACAATCGCAGGGCAAAACGCAGGCCGCTACCCTCATGTACGTGCGGGTTTACGCCGCGCTAAAATTGCCGCTGTGTTTAGCGACCCACAAATAGCCATGGTTGGTGAAAGCTTTAAAGAAATTAGCGAACGATTAGGCAGCTGTGAGTGCTTTGAAATAGGCGAAGTCAGCTTTGAAAACCAAGGCCGTAGCCGCGTTATGCTAAAAAACAAAGGCCACATGCGTGTGTATGCCGAGCACGGCACCGGCTTATTTTTAGGTGCGGAATTTATAGGCCCACAAGCAGAGCACATAGCACACTTACTTGCATGGGCTGTACAAAACAAAATGACTGTACCACAAATGCTTGATATGCCTTTTTATCACCCTGTTATTGAAGAAGGCCTACGCACTGCACTACGTGATTTAAACGCTAAATTAAAATTTGGCCCAGACATTATTAACCATTGTATGGAATGTGGCCCAGGCGCATAACACATCACTAATACACACTTGCTACTCAAAGCCAAAACCATTGTTTTGGCTTTTTTTATGTTAAAAACTGGTATATAAAATGGAGTTTAAACTGCTACACTCAGATTAATAAACAAACAAAAATGGACCGAAAATGAGCAATAATAAATATAGACTTGTCACTCGAAGCGATTTTGACGGCCTAGTGTGTGCCGTATTACTTAAAGATTTAGATTTAATCGACGATATTTTATTTGTGCATCCAAAAGACATGCAAGACGGTAAAATAGCCATTACCAGCAACGACATTACCACTAACCTCCCCTATGTTGCCGGTTGTCATATTGCATTTGATCACCACTTAAGTGAAACCGTTCGTAACGAAAGCGATATAAAAAACCATATTATTGACCCAGATGCGCCCTCTGCAGCACGCGTTGTTTATGACTATTATGGTGGCGCAGAGAAATTCCCTAATATTTCAACTGACATGATGGAAGCGGTTGATAAAGGGGATTCGGCACAATTTACAAAAGACGAAATTTTAAACCCAACAGACTGGGTACTGATGAACTTTATTATGGATGCGCGCACAGGACTTGGCCGTTTTCGTGAATTCAAAATTTCTAATTACCAGTTAATGATGAAGTTAATTGACGCCTGTAAAGATCACAGCATAGAACAAATACTAGCAATGGAAGATGTTGCCGAGCGTGTTGCGTTATACCACGAGCACAACGCACAAGCTAAAGAGCAAATAGACCGCTGCTCATCAGTACACGACAACTTAGTGGTACTCAATTTAACCGAAGAAGAAACCATTTACGCTACTAACCGCTTCGTTATTTACGCCATGTTCCCCGAATGTAATATCTCAATACATAAAATGTGGGGGCTTAAAAAGCAAAACGTGGTGTACGCCATTGGTAAATCAATCACCAACCGCAGCTCCAATACTAATGTTGGCGAGTTATGCCTTAAATACGGTGGCGGCGGCCATCTAAATGCTGGTACTTGCCAAGTAGAAACAAACAAAGCTGAGCAGGTACTGAGCGAGCTTATCGCTACAATTACTAGTGATGGTTAAGAACTAGCTATCAGCTATCAGCTATCAGCTATCAGCTATCAGCTATCAGCTATCAGCTATCAGCTATCAGCTATCAAAATAATAAAGCGAGTAAATTTATGTTACTCGCTTTATTATTTGTAATTAGAAAAGATTTTATAAATGAGAAGAAACGGGCAAGTGCTTACAAAACTATTACGATGGTGAACTCATACTTAAAGTAAAAGGATTGTGGTTCGCTGGTAAAGCTATAATCACAAGGCACTATTCATGGAAGGTAGAAAAGGCATAACCTAAAGCTAGAACGAGTTAGCTAAAGCTATCATCAATAAATAAAACTGTAGTTAAATACAACATTTCAAATAGCTAAAGATCTTAATTTAGCTTTAGCTCATATCCAATAAAGTCTCAAAGCCAAGAACAACCTTTAGTTCACTATTTGCCAGAATGGCAAAAAAGGTCTTACTTGGAGTTCTGTAAATAACTGTACTAAGTAATATAAAAATGCGGTTACTTCATTGTCAGCTTAGAGCTGTAAAGTGATATTCTATAAATTCATTTTTTAAATAATATAAATTAAATAGAAAGAGAATAAAGACAGAGTAATGCAGAGGTAGTTTGACGCAGTGCGCGTGGGTTAATAAGTTTTGTTCAACTTGAGTACTAAAGCGTAGACTAAAGAGCACATATTACGTGCAGTTTAAATACAAAAAATCTATTCTCTAGACCTAGACACATATAAGAATAATTTTTCGATATTTAAAAACAAAAAACTGACATAAGAGTCAGTTTTTTTAAGATAAATATAAAGCTATTAATTTATTGTGGGTTCAGGATCGCTTTTTTTGCTTTACCAGCTTTAATCGCAATATTACAAGCTTTTGATAGCTTACGCATAGCTTCAACTTTACGTTGATTAGTCACTTCATTTCTTTTTGAACGCATAATCTACTCCGTCATTACCAAAACCACACCATGGCTCATATTCTAGTCGATCAACATACCGATTTGCAAGCAAATTGTAAAATGAGACAAGTCTTTTGTCTGCGGCTGACGCAGTGTAAGCTGTAGCCCCGTTATCTATAGAATGAGATAATATTAACCCTGAAATAACCCTACCTAGCAAGTTTAGTTGCTTTCTTGTAGCAGGTTCCTTTGGTCGCTCAAATGGAGTTTCATTTTCAATATTAGATTTAAGATCAAACTTAATCTCATAGCAATTTTCGTCGAGTTCCATCCCTATTAATGATTCAGTTTCTTCAAGTCTTTCTGCACTAAAATCGCTTTCAGTCGAGGGAAGTATATATACTATGTACTCATCACCCATGATATTACATTCGAGCTGGCTTACAGTATAGCCTAAATCAACTTCGATGAACTCAACCTGTGGCAAATTATTATGATCTAGAGCTCTAAAAGTATCTACAACATCACCTAGAACCGTGTCAGTACTTGTTTCATTATTGGGCATCACATTGTAGTTTAAAAACCTTGCTCCACTTGCAAGTACATTGTCTTCGATAGCAGCTAATGGAAAACCTGTATTACTGACACCCAACACAATTAAAATATCATTTTGTTCCCATTTTAATTCAAAAAGATCTATGCTTGGAATATCTTTAAAACTAACAATACTATTTGGTTCAGCTATAGAGCCGTGTATATGTATAGCACTTCCACCTGACTTTTCGATTAAATCATCAATATTAAGTGTGTAGTGTTTAAACTCTACACCAATAGAATCACAGTATGTCTCAAGGTACTTACATTCAAAGTGAGCTTGATTTGGCATAAATGTCGCGTATCTGTAGCCAATAGCCTCAATTAACTTCAATAATTCAGATTCATCAGCTACTTGAAACTGTTTATACTCAGGAGTTTCTTTGATGTTTTCATATAAAGGTAAACCCGAAGGAACAGAAAGTCCTGCACCTGATAAGATAACTACTTTCATAATTTGAATACACTATTGTTCATTCGAATTACCAATCCTCGGTTATTATGCTCATATCCATTAAAAAAATACCATAACGGACAATTATGCATCAAAGGCTTATAAATTCCAATAAACTAAATAAGACTATAAGCCTTCAAGTAGAAAAAACTATTAACTTTACATCTGTGCAGATGAGCTCAACCAGCTACTTTTGCATTTATTAGATGCTTATAAATTAAATCACGATACAAAATTATCGGGGGTATTAAGAAGGTATAAATAGCCTCTCTAAAATTATAATAATTCAATTTAGATTGCTATAAATGCGCTATAAAAAATAAACTTCACAACAGGAGGTGCTCGTAACCCATTGATTTTATTGGTAGCCCCTGCAGGAATCGAACCTGCAACTGCCCCTTAGGAGGGGGCCGCTATATCCATTTAACTAAGAGGCCACATCGAGCTTACAGCTTACAGCTTACAGCTTACAGCTTACAGCTTACAGCTTACAAAAATTATAACGGTATCTGGTTTTTTATATCAAGTATCAAAGTAAGTTAATTGCTTGATAAATATATATCTTCTTTATTTAATACGTAAAGCGGTATAAATGTTCGACTGCTGGCGGCAAGGCGCTTATTTTCAATATTTATTACGCGAGCGTTAATAACAACCCCATCTGCACGGTAAATTAATGTACCCGATAAAACATGGCTGGCTATATTCGTACCTGCAAGCTTGCGAGTGTTGCGGGTGAATGCAAAGTCGCCTTGTTCATTAACGGTAATTAAATTGGCTGTTTTAAAATCAACCGCGCTATAACCAAACTTTTGTAGCTGGTGTATAAAGGTTTCTGATAACTGATTACCTAACTGGCTTGCTGTAGTTAAACTTGCGTCTAAATCAACGAACGACGTGACTGCAATCGCTGCATCTTGCGGGGCTACTTGCATGGTGTCGGTTAAATCAAGTGCCATTTGCTCTACGTAGTTAACTAAGCTTTTATGGTGCTTGTTTGGGTTAAACTGCGTTGTATCGGCGTATTGTTCTTGCTCGTCATTTTGCTGCATTTGCGCCATGATCTGGTTAAAATCAAGATTGCTTACCACTGTTTGCTCTGGCTCAGATTTGGCGGGCTCGGTCGCGGTCGACTCGCCCATTAAATTACAGCCTGAAAGTAATAGTGATAATGCACTTATACCAATTAAAGCAGAGCGCTTAACTAAGTTAACCATGGTAAACCTCACTTACTCGCTTGTTTAAGCATAATGCCATCAGCACTGTTACTGCTATTTAGCGCATCAATAACTGATTGCGGAATAAAGCCCTGTACAGAGCCTACAACCGCTTTACTCGCTAAACCAACAATTCGTGCATTTACTAATATGCCGCCTTGGTGATTTACTAGCGTACCCGCTAATACGTAACTAAAGTTTTGTTCTTGGTTAAGCTCTAAGTAGTCGCGGCTAAAAACAAAATCGCCACCAGGGGTTACACGCATATAATCGGTGGTTTTAAAATCAATGACCGGCACACCAAAATTATGCAGTTCGTGCATAAAGCTCTCTGCTATTTGGTTACCTACTAAGTCAGCATTGTTGTAGTCACGGTCTAAAAAAACAAAGCTTGATACTGCCAATGGCGTTTTAGTATTTACGTACTGTAAGTTTTCAGCCATATCTTGCATGATGCCACGCACATAGTGATTAATATTTTTACGGGTTGGCGTATTTACTTGTTTGTTTTTATTCATCACTGCGGCTTTATTTTGATAAAGCGAATCTGTATTTGTTGGTGCAGCTACAGGGCGTTGCTCAAAAAACATAGGCGCATCGTCGGTAATTTGCGTGTCACTATGGTTTGTCATTTGTGAACAACCAAAGCCCAGTGGCAAACATAAAGTTAATAGTAGGCGTTTCATGTGTGCTCCTAATTAATATTCACTGCGGTAAATATAGTCACCGCGCTGCTGTATTTTTTCATTACTCCACATCACATTGATGGGAATTTCAGTACTTGCGGCAGATACAATCTGATTAGTTTGCATATTTACCATGCGAGCATTAACAATATAAGCATGTTCTTGACGGGTTAAAGTACCAGTGATCACAAAGTCAATAATCTGACGCTGCTTTAAGTTACTCGTGCTGCGGCTTAACACTGAATCAGCGCTCGCTGATAAGTTAAGCTGGTTTTCAAGCCGATATTCAACCGTGTTGTACCCTAACTGAGTAAATTGGGTTATTAAGCTTTCTTGAACTTGCTGACTAAGCCCTGAACCCTGCCCTTGAGCAATTTGTGAATCCAAAGCATTGGCTAAATAAAAGCTGCTGACCGCGATTGAAGCGGTGCTTTTAAAAGGCTCTTTGATATGGCTAAGCTGGGCGCTCAAGCTATTTACGTACTGGTTAAGCGTATAAGGTGCCATGACCGCTTTAGGCGCATCAGTGCTTATACTCGGCTTTGGCTGGGGTGTTAAGCTACAGCCCGCTAAATTTAATAATAGTAAGGGTAACAAAAGGCGCATAGTTGCCATCCTCTAAAAACATAATAGTTACAAAGCAATTATTATGCCTAATACCCTAGATGCATATTTATTTTAATGGCTGTTGGGTGTAATGGCTCACAATGCAATTGATTTGGCGCTGTTTAAGTTTATCGCAATCGGCAGCCGCATTCGCTTGATTTTGATAAGCCCCAAGCTTTAAACGGTAGTAAGTCATGCCACTCACGTTAATAGTTTCTACATTCGCCACGAATTCGCCCTGAAATAACGAAGATGCGCTGGCTTTTATTTGATTTAAACTTTGGCTAAGTCGCTCTTTGTCGGTAACGGCTGCAACTTGCAAGGCAAATAAGGCTTTAACGGCTTGTTTTTCGTCAGCTGTATTCGTTGCTACTTTAGCTTTTTTTGCAACTTTTGTTGGTGCTACCGTTTCAGCCGAAGCTTTAGCTGTTGATACTGCAGGCGTATTTGTTGATGCAGAGCTTTGTTTTGCCACTGCATTTAATTGGCTTATTAATAACTTTAAGTCTTGTTCAATCACTAATAAACGTTCAACACCTGCTTTGGCTGCTTGCCACTGCTGAGACGATGCTTTTAGCTGCGCCAACTCTGCCTCAGAAAGATTGGCACTCGCTTGCATTGGCTGAGGAGATTCTGCAGTTTTGGTGGTACTGCATCCTGATATAAAAAGAGCAGCAATACAGGCAATTAGTATTGAGTAGCGTTTATATAAATTAGCATATTGCATGGTTAAACCTTATTGTTATTAGTGGCTAATAAGTTGCGCTTGGACTTGGCAGTTCAAGCCTTTTACTTTTAATTCTGCACATACTTGTTCAAGCTCCCCTTGCGCAGACTCGGCATAAGCGACGGCTAAAATATACCGTTTTTGTTTTTCGTCTTTAATATAAAAAGCATCACGCTTTGATTGCTCATTTAAATGACGTTTAATTAATTGATAATACGCTTTCATAATTGGCAATGATGAAAACCCACCCGCATTAGCAATATACGCTGGAGTTTGTGTTTTTTCTTTAAGCTCAAAGTCAACGCCCATTACTACTTCACCTTGCGCTGGTAACTTAACCACCACCTGTTGCGTATCTTTTAAAGACTTACGTTGCTTAAATTCATCATCTATAACCGCTTTATATTCGCCAGGGCGTAAATCGGTAAACAAATAATAACCATCATAAGCAGCCTGCGTTTGTGCCACTTGCTTGCCTTGTTTGTCGAGTAATTTTACGGTAGCAAAAGGCTGTACTTCAGTGCTGCCTTGCTCATCTTGTTTGTAAACAGTTCCCTCTAATTCACTGCTGTTATTAAGCGAGATCTCCATATATTCAACAAAACCGGCACGAGGTGTAATTGAAAAGCCATCGTTGGCGGCAACTAAAAAAGGCTCACTAATACTACCTGGCTCTATCACTATGTCGGTGGTTCTATTTGCTGGCATTCCTTTAAGTATTGCTAAACCATTTTCGTTGGTTACAGCTCGGCGATAGTTTTGAACTCCTTTTACCTTAACGCCTTCAATTCCCTTTTCTCCGTCATCTTGAATATTGTTATTATTTGAATCAAGAAAGACTCTAACCATTAAAGTGCCAGAGTTTGCGAGGCTTCTTTTACTTAAAAAGTACTCGTCAGTGTTCGCATCAAAACCAATACTAAAGCGACTAAATAAACCTAGCCGCCAATTATCATCATCGTCGTAACTCATTGTGCTATTTAAGCTAAAACTATCGCTTTGCCAATTTAGACCCAGTTCCATAGAAACTAAATCATTTATACGGGAGTTTCTTAGTGTGAATTCAGATTGTAAATTCTGAGATAAACTACGGCTTAATTCTGCTTGGTAACCCAGTATAGTCGAACCGGAGTCTGCGCTATAGTCAACACTAAAACGAGTGTATGTTTTACCAAATCGATGTTGAAGACGCATGCTGCCAAGTGTTGTTGCATCATCTAAAGAATCAAATTTTCGCCAAATTAAGTTGTTACTAACAACGGTGCCACCTAAATTATACGATAAGGTATTATCAACACTTAGATATGAGTCGCTAAATTCTCTGCTGTTATATGCGAGCGTATTTTGATAGCTTAAGCTTCCAAACGATTTATCAAACAACTTTCCTGCCGTATATAATTGATAACTTTCAACTTTCGCTGTCTGCGAATCATCAGTTATCTTTTCATTGTTTTGAGACAGGCTTAACCGTACCGATTGACCAATTAACTCACCTCTAGCAGCTACCTCTAGCTTATCTTCATCGTTATTATTTTTTTCATAATCTAGATTAAGTAATACTTTATCAAATATACTTAGGTTCGAACCAAAAGCATAATTGTTAACATTATCACTCGAATTACTATTTAATATTGATGTACCAGCATAAACCGATAAATAATCAGTTATTCCCGTTTCATAACGGCCTGCTAGCTGCCAACCTTTACCTTGTGTCGAATAAAGTGACTGATTGAATAACTGTTCACCTTGCTCAGTAATTGACAACTCATAAAACGATTCATCTGCTGATAAACTATTACCATCTATAAAGTATTGCTCTGTTTTTCGCTCTACTTGCCCTTGTGGACCATAAAAAATCAGCTCAAAATTATTAGCGCCAAACAATAAATCAATATCTTCAAATAAATAACGCCCATCAGCTAAACTAAACTGCTGCGCTAGCAGTACATCATTACGGTATAACTCAACATCCCACCCTGGTTGAATAGCACCCGTTAAATTAATTTGATTACTATTAACCTGTTTAAAAAGTGGTTTGTTATCAACTTTTATTCCTCTGGCGTAACTACTATTAAATTGTTTACCGATTTGAGTTGCTAATACATCTCCAAATTGAACAGTTGTCGCATTTAAGGGACCTAATAACCGTGCATCTTTACTTTGACGGCTAAATGATAATCTTGAATCTGATAGTAAATCTTGTTTTCGCCCTGCAAAAAAATACTGAGCATTAAAATAGGCTAAGTCATTTGACCCTAATACAGAGTACCCTATCGCTGAATCCCTATTACTCTTGGTTGCACTAAGCTGCACATCAGCAAGAGGAGATGAAATTGCACTGTATGGACTGGCCTTCCAAGGTAATATTGCTTGACGTGACTCTCTATTAGTTACAGTTTCTCGCTGCTCTCTTTCGCGTTTTAATTCTATAGGCAATTTGGTGGGGGAGCTTACATTTAGCTCAAGTGCTGAATATTCAATATCAATATCTAACGAAAACCACTGCGCTAGCAAGTTACTATCAACAAACATATCGCCGTTATCAGCATAAGCTTGTTGGCTGTTAAATGAATATCTAGCGCCGTTAATTTGTACTGTATTTGTATTTAGGTCTAGATAAAACTGATTATCTTCACGAATAAACCAGCCTTGAGCAATAAGGTCATCGCTATTTATATCGATAGCAAAATCCAGGCTTTCTGAAAAACTTAATAAATCTATTAATACACCGGTTTTACTTTTCACCCCGAGCATTTCACCCAGGTAATTTTTTTTCACGAACGATGAAAAAAATAATAACTCCCCTTCGGGGATGCCCTCACCTTGCTGCACATTAAGCTCAGGCTCTGTTCTTTCATTTACAGCTTGATCAGTGTTGTATTGCTGCCATTTTTTATCTATTTTTTTTATGCTAGCAAGAATGGCCTGAGTGTCAGGCTCTGCTGCTAATAAGGGGTCAATTGATAAAAAAATGATCAACAACCACTTTAAACGCTTAAAGTAATACATCGCCTATTTCAAATTACCGATAATTGCATTATTAATTGGCGCAAGCTTTTCACTAAAAATAGTATCGCGATATTCTTTAAGCCCTGTATAAATTACGCGAATTTCGCCATCTTTCGGGATGTTTTGATCTACAAAAATTGGTATCGTCGCCGTTGTTGTTTTTAGCTCAGGGTAAATACTAAAATCGTTTAACATGGCGATCTTTTTCTCTGTATCCATTCCTTTTTGCTTAAAGAAAACTTCTAACTTGCCAAAAGAGCTAAAGCCCCCTTCTCGCTTAATTTCAATCTCAAGCGCTTTTTTTTCTGGGCTGTGTATAAGCTGTAAATTGCTAATATTAACATTAGGTATTTCAGCGCCTTTACGCAAAATAACAGGGATAGTGTAACTTAATAGTAATTTCAAATTAATACCAAGTCTCTGTTGCTGGATTTGAGTTTCATTAGGGAGTGCTTTAAATGCTAGGTGAGATCGGTATTCCTGTTCTAGTAAACCTTTTGGCTTTCGAATAGCAAGCTTAACAATCTGCCTTTCTCCTGGCGCTAATCTAACTTGCGATGGGCTAATCCTAACCATATTTTTAAGTGAAGCTGAACTTTCTTGATCAGCCGCTAAATTAGCATACCCTCCGCCAGCTAGTGCAACTTTGTCTTGCCACTCCAATCTATAAGTTTTTGCTTCATTAGAGTTATTAACAACAATGACTTTAGCAACACGCTGACGCTCATCAAAATTTACTCTTGTTGGGGAAATAAGTAAGTTTGCATAAGAATGGAAGCTAGTTAAGATAAAGCTTACTAAGATAAAAAAAGTTTTTATTATTGTCA
The DNA here is from genome assembly GCF_013394125.1 of Pseudoalteromonas sp. Scap25. GTDB lineage: Bacteria > Pseudomonadota > Gammaproteobacteria > Enterobacterales > Alteromonadaceae > Pseudoalteromonas. The sequence goes on from NZ_CP041327.1 coordinate 2,502,061, forward strand.
TTTTATCAACATCTCTAGTTGTCTAATAATTTAGCGTCACTTCAATTGTAGTATCAAAGATACCATCTTTATAAGTATTTCCGTCACCTGAGGTACTTAATTGCCCTCCTACTCTCAATAAAGCAGTTCCTGTGGTATCGGTTGTAATGGTCGCATTATAAATGAGTTGATTTAAAATCAGTGGCGCGCCACCAAAAATGTTATTTAGGGGCTGATCACTTACAAAGTCACTCACGTTTACCTGGATACGTGCAGGATATCCTTCAAGCAACAATTCGGCTGCATGGCCTTTTTCAAGTAAATATATCTTATTGGTTAAAGTATTTGTGTTACTGGGCAACAAGGTCATAGAGCTAACACTTTGGTTATCACTGATAACAATTTTACCAAAATCCAATTGCTCAAGCGGTGTAACTTGTGCGTATAAATCAGTAGTTAAAAAAGCTGCTAGTATGAGTAAAATTAATTTCATAAAGTAGCCTGCTTTATACAATAAAGCAGGCTTTGCCCATTAGTAATTTAATTCTAATGTAAACGTGCCACTGTATGATCCATCGATATAATCACTAGTTGCAGTAACCGCTGTTGTGGTTAATGTTGCACCAAAATTAAAAGTTGCTTCGCCAGCTGAATCGACCTGAATAGTCGTTGTAGCTGCACTGTTAGGCGTCGCACCAGTTAACACATAATACGTTGGAGTGCCCAAAGTAAATGCAGCAGTGCCCGCAGGTGCTGTATCAGGCGCAATCGCAGTTTCAGTCGGATTTGTAATGGTCAATGTACCAAAAGGAGACACACCTGAAATTGAGAATGAGGCTGGTGTACCTGCTACTAAAATTGCAATTTCAGCTGCGGTTGCATCTGTAGAAGCCGTTGTAGGAGCAGTAGCAGGGTTTGCGGCTAATACTAATGTTGCAGTCTCCGTCCCAGTTAAATCACCTGAAGCCCTGATTGTACCAAAATCTAGTGGTGCATCATTCGTAAAGGTGAATGCGTTTTGAACTGTAACACCCGCTTGAAAAGAAGCAGTTTCTGCAGCCGCACCGAAAGAAAGAACAGTCATTGATGCAGCTAACGCTGCTTTAGTAAATATTTTGTTCATAGTTTTCCCTTAGACATAAAGTATAAACCTGTTAGTCAGGTTATGTTAAGTATCGGCCAAAATCACTAAAAAGTTAGAAAATATTTACTTTATTTTGATTTATAATAACAGGATGAAAAAATAAGCCTAAAAAAACCTTAAACATCCTCTGAAAATGTCGCTAAGGTACACTTATTACCTATTTTGTAAAAAAACAAACACAATTGCGCTGCTTGCTGTTGACTTTTTAGCGGGCCTGCTACAACACTATAAAGCGTAGTTGATTCTTTTTGTTGCTCATTGATACGGTATTGCAAAATACTGCTCAATTGGGGATATTGCTCTTTTAGTCGCTCCACTTGTCTTTTGGCTCCATTAGAAACTAAATAACGTCCAATTTGAACACCGTACATTGCTTTGTTTGTACTGATAGTGTTATCGGTTAAGGCAGTTTCTGAGGAGAGTTGTAAAGATTGCTTAGAGCCATATTCAACACGTTTTACCTTCTCTTTCAATGGCTCAGGTACAGTATCAATATCTGTTTGTGCAGAAAGAGCTTGAATCAGTAATGATAAGTCCTCTTCCATGGTGCTTAAACGCGCTATCTGCTCTTTGTTGTTATCCCATTGCTCTAAGTAAGGTTTTATATCTTTTTCACGCACAAGCTTGTCGCTTTGTGAGTCGGCGGGCATTAGCTGGTTGCTACAACCAGCTAATGCAAATGGTATTAGTAATATTATTAAACGAAGTTTCACTTTAAAGCACCTATTACAAAAAACGAGCTCTAGCTATTATGCAATAAAAGCGCCAAATAAATAATTTATAATCTAATTGGTTTGTCAGTGTAGTTACTCACAAAGCAATCAACTTTATAGAATTTAAATACCTCACAATCATCCTCAGCACTTTTAAAGTTAAAATACTCACCTAATTTTAATCGATAATAGGTTTTGTTATTAACTTTTGCTTTTTCAATGTTTGTCGTGATTTTATCCTTAAACAAAGGCGCTGCTTTTTTGTTAATGTGCTTCCACTCTTTAGCAACACTTTCTTCTGAATCAAGGGACGCTACCTGTAAGGCAAATACTTTTTTGTTTTTATCTACCATTGCCACTTTTGTTGCCATCGATATTTTAGAGGCAATCTTTTTGTTCACCCTAGAACTAATCGCTTTCACTGGCGAGCGAGCAGTTCGTTTACTGTAGCTTTTTGAAGGAGCTGTAATTATTTTTGTAGGAACACTAGCATAGCGGCTGCTATATCGCTGATTTTTTAGAGCGTCCCTACCAGTCGGTTTTACATAACGGTTACTATATCTTTGTCTCGGTCGTTCAACGTTATCTGACGTGCTTGCGTAGTTATTACCATGCCTGAGGTCTGGCGAGGTATTAGCATTAATTGATGAGCGAGCATAGCGATTGCTAACAGCTTGGTTAGATTTCGCTATTGCTTTACTGTTAATAATATCTAAATTATCAACTAAATATGTAAGCTCACGTTCTAACTTTAATAGTCTCTCTATACCAGAACGTGCTTTTTGCCATTGCAAAGCGGCATCTTTTAGCTGTGCAAGTTCAACTGCGGTGATAGTTACATATTCGGGTGAATCTTTAACCCTTTCATTTAATGAGGTTTTATCATGCGATATCGTACAGCCACTCCCTATTAACATAAGTAAAGCTATAACTAAATATCGGTGATACTTTATGCTGTATTCACACATTGATTGTTTCTCTTTCAACAGTTTCGACCGCTAAGTTGAGCCAATTTGCGATTGGCTTAATAAAGCACGTTAACTACAAAACAACTTTAGTTAACATAAAGATTACATTACAAACTCAAATCTGTCTGTATAACTGCAAAAATAGTTATAATTAAATGTCTGTAAAAGCGATTTTACAATCAAAAAAAGCGCCATGTAGGCGCTTTGAATAATGATAAGTTTATTTAAATTAATGTTTTAATAAAGGTTTTAAGCTCATCAGCAAATTCATCACGGCGCAAAGCAAATTCTATCGTCGCCTTCAAATAACCAACTTTACTACCACAGTCATGGCTTCGGCCTTTAATAGCATAAGCGTCTACTTTTTCATCTTGCATAAGCATCGCAATTGCATCAGTCAGCTGAATCTCATCACCTGCACCTTGTGGTGTTTTAGCTAATAATGGCCAAATATTTTTGCTCAACACGTAACGACCAACCACAGCAAGGTTTGAAGGTGCCTCGTCAACAGGTGGTTTTTCTACCATGCTCTTAATGGGTGAGCTCTCACCTTGGTTTAACTCAACATCACCTAAATCAACAACACCAAATTTATCTACTTGATCTTTAGGTACTGGTTCAACCATAATTTGGCTGTGTTTACTTTGCTCAAAACGAGTGATCATTTCCGCTAAATTATCTTTTGTTAAATCACTTTCCACTTCATCGATAATAACGTCGGGTAAAATAACTACAAAAGGTTCATCCCCTATAATAGGGGCAGCACAGTTAATAGCGTGGCCTAACCCTTTCGCCTCACCTTGACGCACATGAATAATCGTCACGTCCTTAGGGCAAATAGACTGTATTTCGGCAAGTAATTGCCGCTTTACACGCTTCTCTAACGTTGCCTCAAGCTCAAAGCTAGTATCGAAGTGGTTTTCAATTGAATTTTTACTCGAATGCGTTACTAACACTATCTCTTTAATGCCAGCGGCAACGGCTTCGCTAACAACGTATTGAATAAGTGGACGGTCTACAACTGGCAGCATTTCTTTTGGAATTGCTTTAGTGGCCGGCAACATTCGTGTTCCAAGGCCCGCTACAGGGATCACTGCTTTCATTATGCTCTCCTTATTTTTTAAACTGAAAATGGGTACTGAATCGCTTCATGGCATTGATAGCCAACCACCTCAAAGTCATCACGTGTTACCCATGTTTCAATGTCTTCGAGTGACTTAATCTCTGGGTTGATTTTTAATTGGGGAGAAGCAAATGGCTCACGCTTTAATTGCACATCTCGCATTAAATCGAGCTGATTTTCATAAATATGGGCATTGGTGATTTTATGGTATGCCTTACCCGCTTTAAGGCCGGTAATTTGCGCAACTAATGCAAGTAATACAAAACATTGAATTTGGTTAAAATTAAGTCCTAGCGGAACATCACAACTGCGTTGATATGAGGTTAAATACAGAGTATCACCTAATAACGAAAAGGTATGTGTATGCATGCATGGGCGCAAGCAACCAAGTTCAAACTCACCGGGGTTATAAAATGTAATAATTTCGCCGCGATCATCTATGCCATTTTTTAAATTATTGATGACCTTTGCCAGTTGATCCAGTGTTGAACCATCAGGGCGTTGCCAGCCACGACCTTGAACGCCGTAAACGCGCCCCATATCGTCCTCACCTTTACGGTTAGGGTTATTGAGCCAAGCATTATTTTCATTGGCATTAGCATCCCATGTTTTACAGCCTATATTACGAAACTGCTCAGCACTGTCGTACCCTCTTAAATACCCTAACAACTCAGCAATAGCCGCTTTGTAATAGCTCTTTCGAGTAGTGATCATAGGAAACTGATTATTCGCCACATCGTATTCTAAATCAGCGTTTATAACCGTTAAACAACGTGTACCGGTGCGTTTATTTTCAACCCACTGTCCTTGGTCAACAATACGCTGACATAATTCTAAATATTGTTTCATCTAACTTCTTCTTTTAAACTTTTGCCGCTGTTTGCGATTGTGGTTGTTTATAGGCCCAAATAAGTAAGCCTAACCCGCCAATGATCATAGGTAACGATAGGATTTGCCCCATTGAAATGAAGTCGGCAAATAACCCCAGTTGTGCATCTGGTTGGCGAAAATACTCAATACCAAACCTAAATACGCCGTAACCTAGTAAAAACAAACCCGACACACTTCCCGCAGGACGAGGACGCTTTATAAACCACAATAATATGACAAACAATACCAGCCCTTCAAAAAAAGCTTCATAAAGTTGTGATGGGTGGCGTGCAAGCGGGCCTCCAGTTGGAAACACCATTGCCCAAGGAACATCGGTAGTACGGCCCCATAATTCGCCGTTAATAAAGTTACCTATACGCCCAGCAAGTAAACCAACAGGCACTAAAGGTGCTACAAAATCACCAACTTGCAATAACGACTTTTTACGCTTGTAAGCAAAAATAGCAATCGCAGTGATCACCCCAAGTGTGCCGCCATGAAACGACATGCCACCTTGATCGATTCTAAATAAATACAAGGGGTTTTCAATGAAGTAACTAAATTGATAAAACAGAACATATCCAACACGCCCACCTAATATAACGCCCAGCATGCCGTAAAAGAGTAAATCACTGACTTCGTCTTTAGTCCAACCCGACCCTGGTTTCTTCGCTTGACGATTAGCAAACCACATCGCAAACGCAAAACCAATTAAGTACATTAACCCATACCAACGAACGCTAAGTGGTCCAACAGAAAATATTATTGGATCAATTTGAGGAAACTCCAGTGCCATAAAAATAAACCTTTAGCTAAAAACCATTTTAATAGCGATGAAAACCAGTAACATCGCGAAAACTTTCTTAATTGTATTCACAGGTAAGTAATGTGTTGCCTTAGCCCCTATAGGCGCTATAAACCATGAGGTAATAACAATCCCAAATAAAGCGGGTAAATATACAAACCCCATAAAACCATGCGTTAAGTCCGTTACATACCAACCAGCGCTGATGTAACCGATAGAGCCAAAAAAGGCAATTACAATACCACATGCAGCAGCGCAACCAATTGCCTTTTTAATATCAACCGAAAAATAATGCAACATAGGCACAAGTAATGCACCGCCACCAATGCCAATTAACCCAGACAGTGAGCCCATTACCGCACTAATACCTCCCAGTACGGGGCCTGCAGGTAAAGGGTGTTCTGCGTTCACTTTATTTCGAGCAGAAAGTACCATTCTCATCGCAATAAAAACCACACTGACCGCAAACACCGTTCTTAACATTTTCTCAGGGATAAAGCTGGCAGCAAAGCCACTAATTAATGCGCCAACGGCCACGCCCGACATAACCCAAGGTGCAATTTCCCAAGGCACATTATCATTTTTATGATGAGCTAACGCTGAAGAAGTGGAAGTAAATAAAATAGAGGCTAACGATGTTGCAATAGCGATAACTAACACATGATCGGCAGCGGCCACGTCAAAACTAAGTAACAAACTACTTAGCACTGGCACAATAATTAAACCACCGCCTATGCCTAGTAGCCCTGCTAAAAAACCAACAATGCAACCTAACAGCGCACAACTTGCAACTAGAAGTCCTAGTTCATACATAGTTATCTCTAATACATTTAATTATATGTATATTTTAATTGATTATATAAACAATTACAGCTCTATCATTTAGGTGTATAAAATAAATCACCTAGCTGATGCTCTATCATAAAATTACGGGTTAACCGTAGTACTTGTTTAGCGTTAGGCTGTGCCAAACAATCGCTCAGTAACTGTTCCATGTCGCTTACATTTAAGCGTCTTAGCACCCACTTCACTTTGTTTAGCGACGATAAGTTCATGCTTAAACGTCTATACCCCATAGCAATCAGTAATATTGCGCCCTCGGGGTCGCCGCCGAGCTCACCACATAGACTAAAGGGCAATTCATAATGCTCACACTCGCTGGCAATATTATTTAATACACGCAATACCGCGGGGTGATAAGGGTTAAATAAATCGGCTACACGGGCATTTGCCCTATCTACGGCTAATAAATACTGAGTTAAGTCGTTACTACCTACTGAGCAAAAATCGACTTTTTTAGACCACTCTGGCAGCATAAATACACTTGAAGGTACCTCAAGCATGATGCCAATATCAGGCTTTTCTATAAGTTGCTCAGGAAATGCTTCACTTAACTCATAATAAGCTTGTTTAAATAGTGCCAGTGACTCTTCAACCTCATCAGTACCACTGATCATCGGCAGCATTATTTTTAAATTACCTAAGCCAATATTGGCTTTTAACATCGCTTTGAGCTGATCTAAAAAAAGCTCGGGATGGTCAAGGCTAATTCTAATACCACGCCATCCTAAAAATGGGTTTTCTTCAGTGATATTAAAATAATCTAAAACTTTGTCGCCACCAATATCTAACGTTCGCATAACAACGGGGTTAGGGTAATAGCTACTAAGTACTTCTCGATACCAGTTTTCTTGTTCTTGCTGCGAAGGAAACTGTCCCTTTTGCATAAACCATGCTTCGGTTCTGTAAAGACCAACACCATCACAAATATGGGCGCTATTTTGTTGAGTATTAAGCTCAAGCCCTGCATTAAGTAACAAACTAATATGCTCACCGTCTAACGTGATTGAAGGCAATGCTTGTTCTTCTAAAAAACGATTATTGAGTAAGTTATCTTGATGTTGTAATTCTGTATACTCATCAATAAGCATTTGCGAAGGCGAAATATATAAACGCCCAGCAAAAGCATCTAAAATCATTTCTTTGCTATCAAACTGCAATAGCGGTAAATCTTCGATACCCCAAATCGCCGGCACGCCCATAGCGCGGGTTAAAATAGAGGCATGGCTGTTGGCTGAACCATTAATGCTCACAACCCCAGCCAAACGCTCATTGGGTACCTCAGCTAACATAGCTGGTGTTAATGTATGCGCTATTAAAATGGTGTTTTCAGGGTAGTCTTTTATTGCATGCTCGGTATTCACTAAATGATGCAGCACCCGTAAACCAATGTCTTTAACATCAACCGCACGCTCTTTAATATAAGGGTCTTGCATTTCGTTAAACTGCGCAACTAAACGTTCAATCACAATTTTTAATGCACTTTTAGCACACCACCCTTCTTGTAATTGAGCCTCTACATTATGACCTAAACTTTTAGCATCTAATAATTGCTGATACACATCAAATACAGCCAACGCCTCTTGCGGTATGCTGTCGCTCAATGTCATCGATAAGGTGCTAAATTCTTTGCGCGTTGCAGCAACCGCTTGTGTAAATAAACGACGCTGTTCAATAACATCGTTATTCTTAGTAAGTTCTATAGACTTAAAATTAAGTTTAGGAATAACAACAAAAGCTTTACCAATACTTATACCTGGCGCGCTAGAAACCCCTTTTAATACTGATGTTTGATGGGATGACTCATCTTGGCGTAATACTTCTTTTATTTCGGCGTGGGCTAATTGCGAAGCTAACTGCGCAGAAAGCGTAATTAAAAACGACTCCTCATCTTGAGAAAATACCCGCGCCATTTTCTGTTGAACAACAATAACACCTAACACTTTTTTTTGATGAACAACAGGCACGGACAAAAAGGCGTTATAGCCTTCTTCATTAACTTCTGGGGAGAGCTTAAAGCGAGGATGCGACTTGGCAAAGGCAATATTAATTGCTTCTTCACGCTGGGCAACAAGCCCTACTAAACCTTCGGTAAAGCCAATTCTAAACTTGCCTACCGCATCAGGATTTAACCCTGATGAGGCCATTAGTACAAAGTTATCTTGGCTATAATCGGCAAAATAAATGGAGCAGCACTGGGTATTCATGGCATCTTTTACCATTTTCACAAAGCACACTAACGCATCGTCTAAATTCGCTTGTTGCGAAACAGACTCAGCTATCGTTCTGAGTGTTGCCAGCATACACTGCTCCTTTTTATGAAAAACTACCTTTTATTCCGCCAGTGATCTTTTTGTTGCTCTCGCTTATTAAAAGGCATAGCAAAAGGAGCAAACTCTTTCATAACACGTCGATAAACGTCCCGTTTAAACGACACAACCTGTCTAACCGGATACCAATAACTTACCCATCGCCAATCATCAAATTCCGGATGATGAGTTTTCAGTAAGTTAACATCTTCATCTTTACAGCGCAGTTTTAGTAAAAACCATTTTTGTTTTTGCCCAATACACACCGGACTTGAATCTCGGCGGATTAATCGTTTGGGTAATTTATAGCGTAACCAATGTTTTGAGCTTGCAACTATTTCTACATCTTCTGGTCGCAAACCTACTTCTTCGTGTAATTCACGGTACATAGTTTGTTCTGGTGTTTCACCATCATCAACACCACCTTGGGGAAATTGCCAAGAATGTTGACCATAGCGTCTGGCCCAAAACACTTGCCCCTGATTATTGCAAATTACAATTCCGACATTGGCACGAAAACCTTCGGCATCAATCACCTTAGTGCCTCATTTGTAAGTCGATTTTTTATGATTGTTCCACATTAGCTGCAATACGGCAAATACTATTACGTGCAAGCCTCGTTAACACCTTCGCTTAAGGCAAATTAATGGCGAAATCCATTGCATGTGAATAACAAACAACACAGCCATACGTAAATACATAAAAACCACACTGTTTGTGCTGGTTACTCACAGCTTGTGCATAACTTTTGTAAAACACGCTCATTTAGCAAACAAATCCACAATACAAGATCAAAAAAGTGATGTTCTCCACAGAATCTGTGGATAAACATGTTTATACATCTGTATTTATCCTTACAACAATTATAGACCTTAATTAAAACTGAACACCAAAAACAAAAAAAACAATGTAGTTCAGTTACTTAGTTAATTTTAGCGTTTTAAAGCAGTGCATAAAATTGCACCAATCACAGCACGTATAAAAATCAACCAACCGCTAAAGATATCCACTATCAAGCTAATTTGCTATCATGGCGTTGGTATTTATTCAACTAAATTAACAGTATGCAACCTTTAAAACCTCACTCAATTAATCAACTAATGCAACGTGTCAATAATATTGCAGGGCTCACACTTGGACAACTAGCACAGCAGTACCATTTTAAAACGCCAGATGATTTATTGCGTGAAAAAGGCTGGACAGGTCAACTGATTGAGTATGTATTAGGCGCAACCGCTGGTTCAAAACCGCTCCCCGACTTTGAAGATTTAGGCATAGAGCTTAAAACACTGCCCATTTCATATAAAGGCAAACCATTAGAAACCACCTTTGTGTCGGTAACCCCGTTAATAAATGTAACCGGTACGACCTGGCACTCAAGTAATGTTCGAAAAAAGTTGAATCATGTTTTATGGCTACCTATTTTAGGCGAGCGCGATATAGCACCGTTTGATAGAACCATTGGCAGTGGCTTTTTATGGCAACCTTCCCCCGCGCAAGATGCACAATTGCAGCGAGACTGGGAAGAACAAATGGAGCTTATAGCCCTTGGTAGAGTTGATGAAATTTCAGGTCATTTAGGGGATGTAATGCAAATACGCCCAAAAGCAGCGAATAGCCATATTGTTACCGATGCCATAGGCCCAAATGGGAAAATAATTAAAACCTTGCCTCGTGGTTTTTACTTAAAAACCAGTTTTACCGGCGAGATTTTAAAGCAGCAATTTCAGCTTTAATTGATAAAAAGTAATTTGCGTAGAGCTCGGCTAGTTGCTTACTAATGCCTGCCGCCTAATGTCTACTTTCCTATTTTTTTAACCCAGACATTCGCACTGCTTGCAGACCTGCAAACTTAACGCCAGTAGTCCGTTCTCTTTGCCTCTTTTTTGCTATTTTTTACAAAAAATCCCCGCATGGGCGGGGATTTATAAATCAAAGTTGAACATTTACCTTAACCGGAGTTAAAAATAAATATTACTGACCTTTAACTTCTTTTAAACCATTGTACGGTGCTTTAGCGCCTAATTGCTCTTCAATACGTAGCAATTGGTTGTACTTAGCAACACGATCTGAACGGCTTAATGAACCCGTTTTAATTTGACCTGCAGCAGTACCTACCGCTAAATCAGCAATAGTTGCATCTTCAGTTTCACCAGAGCGGTGAGAAATAACCACTGTAAAACCTGCATCTTTTGCCATTTTGATTGCTGCTAACGTCTCTGTTAGTGAACCAATTTGGTTAAATTTAATTAAGATTGAATTGGCAATACCGTTATCAATACCGCGTTTTAAAATCTTAGTATTGGTTACGAATAAGTCATCACCCACTAATTGAACTTTATCGCCCATTAGTTTAGTTTGGTGTGCAAAGCCATCCCAATCAGACTCATCTAAGCCATCTTCGATTGATACAATTGGGTATTGCTCAGTTAAATCTTTTAAGAAGTGGTTAAACTCTTCAGATGTAAATTGCTTACCTTCACCTTTAAGGTCATAGATATTTGCTTCTTTGTTATAAAACTCAGAGGCCGCACAATCAAGTGCAAGGGTAATATCTTTACCAAGCTCATAACCGGCATTTGCAACTGCTACTTTAATGGCTGCAAGCGCTGCTTCGTTTGATGCAAGGTTTGGTGCAAAACCACCTTCGTCACCTACAGCTGTTGAATGTCCATCTGCTTTAAGTACCTTAGCTAGGCTATGAAATACTTCAGCACCCATACGCAATGCTTCACGGAAGTTAGTTGCACCCACTGGCTGAACCATAAATTCTTGAATATCTACTGAGTTATCAGCATGCTCACCGCCGTTGATGATGTTCATCATTGGTAATGGCATAGAGTAAACACCTGGCGTACCATTTATGTCCGCAATGTGCTCGTAAAGCTCTACTTTTTTAGATTGTGCTGCCGCTTTAGCGTTGGCAAGTGAAACCGCTAAAATAGCATTAGCACCTAGTTTTTCTTTGTTTTCAGTACCATCTAAATCAAGCATTACTTGGTCTACATCACTTTGAGCAAGTGCATTTTGACCTTTTAGTGCTTCTGCAATTTCGTTATTAATAAAGCCAACCGCTTTTAATACGCCTTTACCTAAGTAACGCGCCTTGTCACCATCACGTAATTCTAATGCTTCGCGAGTTCCTGTAGATGCGCCTGAAGGTGCAGCAGCACGGCCCCACGAACCATCAGCTAAATATACTTCAGCTTCAACAGTTGGGTTACCACGCGAGTCCATAATTTCACGACCGATTACTTTTACGATTTCTGACATCTTGATTCCTCTATATTCCCAAAATGGTGAGTGCGGCTAACCTGAGTTTGGCTAGCCTTAGAAACAAAAAAGGCCGCGCATCATGCACAGCCTTTTTATATTACGAAGACGCTTTTTGGTAGGTATGAGCCGCAGCTACAAACCCTTCAAATAGCGGGTGACCATCACGTGGTGTTGAAGTGAATTCCGGGTGGAATTGCGCTGCAATAAACCAAGGGTGATCTTTATTCTCAATAATCTCTACTAGTTTTTTATCTTCAGATAAACCTGTAAAGCTCAAACCAGCTTGCTCAAGCTGTGCTACAAAGTTGTTGTTAACTTCATAACGGTGACGATGACGTTCAACAATCTCGTCGCTGCCATACACGCCATGCACCTTAGAGCCTGGTGTTAAATGACATTTTTGTGCGCCTAAACGCATAGTGCCACCTAAATCAGACTTTTCGTCACGTAGTTCAACATTACCTTCAGCATCTAACCACTCGGTAATTAAACCAACCACTGGTGACTCTGAATTTGCGTTAAATTCAGTTGAGTTTGCATCAACTAAACCAGCAACATTTCGTGCGTATTCAATAAGCGCAACCTGCATACCTAAACAAATACCTAGGTAAGGCACTTTGTTTTCACGGGCATATTTAGCCGCTAAGATCTTACCTTCAACACCACGACCACCAAAACCGCCCGGTACTAAAATAGCATCTAAACGAGAAAGTACATCCGTTCCTTTGGTTTCTATGTCTTGTGAATCAACGTATTGGATATTAATAGTTAAACGATTCTTCAGTCCCGCATGCTTTAATGCTTCGTTTACTGATTTGTATGCATCTGGTAATTCAATGTATTTACCTACCATACCAATTGTCACTTCACCCGTTGGGTTAGACTCTTGGTATAATACTTGTTCCCACTCAGCTAAATCCGCTTCAGGCGCGTCTAAATGAAAACGACGACATACAAAGTTATCTAACTCTTGCGATTTTAATAACGCAGGGATTTTATAAATACTATCTACATCGGGTAATGAAATAACTGCTTTTTCTTCAACGTTTGTGAACAGTGCAATTTTTGCACGCTCGTTATTTGGCAGCTTACGGTCTGAGCGACAAATAAGAATATCTGGTTGAATGCCTACCGAGCGTAACTCTTTAACTGAGTGTTGAGTTGGTTTTGTTTTCACTTCACCGGCAGGGCCTAAGAATGGCACTAGCGTTAAGTGAATGAAAAGTGCGCGTTCACGACCAATTTCTGTACCCATTTGACGAATTGCTTCGATAAATGGTTGTGATTCAATATCGCCTACCGTACCACCAATTTCAACGATTGCTATATCATGGCCTTCTGCGCCATCATAAACACGTTGCTTAATGTCATTGGTAATATGAGGAATAACCTGAATAGTTGCGCCAAGATATTCACCACGTCTTTCACGACGCAGTACATCTTCATATACGCGCCCTTGCGTAAAGTTGTTACGGCTGGTCATTTTGGTGCGAATAAAACGTTCGTAGTGACCTAAATCAAGGTCCGTTTCTGCGCCGTCTTCGGTAACGTATACTTCACCGTGTTGAATTGGGCTCATTGTGCCTGGGTCAACGTTGATGTAAGGATCCAGCTTTAGAATGGTAACATCTAAGCCACGGGCTTCTAAAATAGCGGCCAATGATGCTGCTGCAATACCTTTACCCAACGAAGAAACAACTCCGCCGGTAACGAAGATAAATTTTGTACTCATGCGAACCCTAGAATATCAGGAATTAAAAGGAATATAATACCCAAACAAGTGATTTTGGAATATAAACAAGACGGGGCGAAATTGTACCAAAACATGGCTGAGCAATCCAGCTATAAATGGCAAATCTGTGCACAAAAAACAGACATTTTTTATGTCCCTATTTATTTAATTTTTTTTATCGCATCCCATGCCGCATCCATTTCCTCTAAAGACGCTGACTCAATACATTTACCCTGGGCAATTAAGTAATTTTGCACCTTTTCAAATCGTGCAGAAAACTTATCGTTGGCACTACGAAGCAATTGCTCTGGATCCCGTTTAACATGGCGCGCTACATTCACGGTAGCAAACAACAAATCACCTAGCTCTTCTGCTGTATGCGCTGAGTACGGGTTATGAGCTAAGGCTTCTTTCACCTCCTCAACTTCCTCACTCACTTTATCTATAGCGCCATGATAAGTAGGCCAATCAAAGCCTAAAGCAGCTACACGTTGTTGAATTTTTTTAGCTTTTGTTAAGCTAGGTAAACTGTTTGGTATATCTTGCCAAAGTGTTGAGCTTTTATCTTGGGGTCTAGTAGCACGCTCTTGTGCTTTTATTGCTTGCCATTGCGCAGCTAATTCGGCATCAGTTGTGGGTGTGTCTTGCGATGAAAATACATGCGGATGACGGCGCACTAGCTTCTCATTTAACGTGTTTACCACATCGTTAAAATCAAATAATTGCTGCTCTTGCGCTAGTTGCGCATAAAACACGATTTGAAATAACAGATCACCTAGTTCACCTTTCAGTTCACTTAAATCGTCGCGCTCAATACAATCAGCCACTTCATAGGCTTCTTCAAGAGTGTGAGGTACGATTGACGCAAACGTTTGCTTGAGATCCCAAGGGCATCCGCCCTCAGGGTTTCTCAGTGTTTGCATTATTTCCAGCAGTTGGCTTAAAGCCTCATTGTTAGCCTGATTACTGCCCTCGTTTTGCACTGTGTACCCCTTCGATCTGATGTAGCTTAGACAGCACTTTATTAGTGCCCTGTAAGTCATGCACTTCAATTTGCATCACAAAAATAGCAGTTTGAGTGCTATCAACCGTGTTTACGTTCATATTGAGCACATTAACTTTTTCATTGGCAAGTGCTGAGCTGATGTCACGAATTAAGCCAGAACGATCACTGGCTTCAATACGAATAGTTAAGGCGTAAGAGCTACTAATATCATCTGACCAACTCACTGAAATAACACGCTCGGGGTGCTTGTTTTTTAAATTACTAAACGAATCACAATCCTCTCGGTGCACCGCAATACCGCGTCCTTGAGTAATATAACCAATGATTTCATCACCAGGTACTGGGCGACAACAACGAGCAACATGGCTCATTAAACTGCCGACCCCATCCACTACAATACCGTTTTTATCACCAGTCACTTTACTAGGCGATTTGAAACGAATTACCGGCTCATGCTCTGTTCTGTCAGTAATAAAGTTAAGCATTTGGTTAAGACGAATATCGCCTGCGCCAATAGCGACCATTAAGTCATCAAGTTCTCTAAAATTAAAACGCTTTATAGCGGGGTCTAAATCTTTATAAGTTAGCTCTAATTTTTGTAACTCACTATCAAGAATCTCTTTACCCGCACTTAAATTTTTATCGCGGTCGAGCTGTTTAAACCAATGATGAATTTTGGCTCTAGCGCGAGACGATTTAATGTAACCTAACGATGGATTTAACCAATCACGGCTTGGGTTTGGCTGCTTTTGGGTTAGTATTTCAACTTGGTCACCAGTGCTTAACTGATGAGTAAATGGCACTATTTTGCCAAATATTTTTGCACCAATACATCGATGCCCTACATTGGAGTGAATGTAGTAAGCAAAATCAAGAGGTGTTGCTCCCAGTGGTAAGTCAAAAATATCGCCTCGAGGGGTAAACACATAGACGCGGTCTTCAACCACTTGGTTTTTAAGCTCTTGTGCTAAGTCGCTGCCATCGACCACTTCTTCTTGCCATTGCAGTAACTTACGCAACCAGCTAATTTTTTGCTCATAGCCTGAACCACGCCCTGGTAATGCGCCTTCTTTGTACATCCAATGCGCGGCGACACCCAGCTCTGCATCTTGATGCATGTCGTGCGTTCGTATTTGAATTTCAACGGTTTTACCCTCAGGACCAAACACAACCGTATGAATAGATTGATAGCCATTTTGTTTTGGAGTCGCAACGTAATCGTCAAACTCTTTATTTAAATGACGCCAATTAGTGTGCACTATACCTAGAGCACCGTAGCAGTCTTGTAATCGTTCAACCACAATTCGCATGGCGCGTATATCAAATAGCTGATCAAACTCGTAGTTCTTTTTCGCCATTTTTTTGTAAATGCTGTAGATATGTTTTGGCCTGCCGTACACCTCAGCTTTGATACCCGCTTCATGGAGGCGTTGTTTGACCTGTTCAACCATATCAACCATATACGCTTCACGGGCAAGGCGCTTATCATCGAGTTGCTTAGCAATATTTTTATAAATATCGGGGTGCAAATAACGAAAAGCTAAATCCTCAAGCTCCCATTTTAATTGACCAATACCAAGACGATTCGCAAGTGGTGCAAATATATCAGCGGTCTCTTTGGCGGCAACTACTCGCTCTTCTTCTGCGGCATCTTTGACGTTGCGTAAATGGCAAACCTGTTCGGCTAATTTAATCACCACAGCGCGCACATCTTCCACCATAGCAAGCAGCATCCGGCGAATATTATCGACTTGCACAGTGCCGTTGCCTTGATGAGCTAAGGTACTTATGGTCGCCATTTGTGACACACCTGTAAGCAGTACTGCAACATGGTTGCCTAAATGCTCTTCTACCGCATCAATGCTCACTACATCATTTAAATAATAAGGGGTTAAATAGGCTGTGGCTAAAGAGTCAGCATCTAAATTTAACTCAACTAAAATCTCCACCATTTCTATAGCGGTATTTTGTCGCTCGCTGTTATCGCACGTTTGGCAAAGCTGCTGCGCTTTGTTGAGTAAGCTGATTTTTTCTTGAGACAAATCAAGAGATTCTACGCGTGAAAAAAAGTCACCCGCTTTATCATGTTGATGAGATTGACGTGTCGCTACCATAATGCGCTTTACCTCCGTTGAAATAACGCCATAGTTTCGATATGCCCCGTGTGAGGAAACATATTCATTAGCCCTATCTTGTTCAGCTCAAAGCCGGCTTGCGAAATAATAGCGCTGTCACGGGCTAAAGTAACAGGGTCACAAGAAACGTATAAAATCGCTTTAAACTGCGTTAATGGAAGCTGTTCTAAAACTGCCATCGCACCAGTGCGTGAGGGGTCGAGTACTAAAACATCTAATTCTTTATTAAACCACGGCGCTTTTTTAATGCTCGTGGTTAAATCAAAACAATGAAACTGGGTATTAGTAATAGAGTTAGTGTGCGCATTTTGTGTTGCTAATGCAACCGCCGAAGTTACGCCCTCAATTCCTGTTACTGTTTTAGCTTGTTTGGCTAACACTAAAGAGAAGTTACCAATACCACAAAATAAATCCAGAACATTTTCATCGCCTTGAAGTGCTAACCAGTTTGCAGCTTGGATCAGCATCGCTTGATTTACACTCGCGTTAACCTGAATAAAGTTACTGAGCCCAAACTCAAACGTTATATTTAACTGTTCAAGTTTATAAAATGGCATAGCTAAATGTGAATGTTCAATAGTATCACTGTCACTTTGCCACACTAACTGCCAATTATGAGCTGCCACACTTTGCTCAACAAACGCCTTATCATGAGGTGAAATCGCTTTGGTATGGCGGATAACAATAAAAGATTGTTCATCAGCGGCACATAATTGTAAATGACTAATACTGTGTAGCGTCTTGTTTTGATTAATGACTTTATCAAACACATTAAATACATCGGCAAATACATCACTTAAAACTGGGCACTGATTAATACTAACAATACTTTTAGAAGCATTTGCTCTGTAGCCTACCCGCATTTTTTTTGCAGCCTTATCGAACATAACAGCAATCCGAGCACTGCGTCGATAATGAGTTGCTTGGCTTAGCAGCGGAGCTTGCCAGTTTAAATCGGTTAATTTTGCAAACTTGGCAAATAATTGATTCACCGCTGCTTGCTTTTCAATTACCTGCTGTGTGGCATCTAAATGCTGTAGCTGGCAACCTCCACACTGGCTGTAATGCTCGCAAATAGGAACTGTGCGATATTCACTGGCTTTAATTATTTTAAGCGTATCAGCTTGGCTGTAACGTGCTTTATCATCAACTAACTTAGCTTTTACTCGCTCCCCAGGTAATGCTCCACTAACAAAACACACTTTATTATTGTACTTAGCAATACCACGGCCATGGTGATCCATTGCTGTAATATCGAGTTCAAGCGATTGCTGTTGTAGTGGTTTTTTCTTTGCTTTAAATATTTGTGCCATGAGGCATTACCTTAAAGGTTGATGAATTACGTCTCTACTTTGAGAATAGCTATGAGTATGTATATACTCACATTTAATAAAAATGATAATAATGCTCAGATTATGACCAAACTAGGCTTGCGCGATTCTGTTTTAACACTCACCCTGATCCCCACAGTGATCATTGGGCTATTACTAGGTGGTTATTTTACAATAAATCGTTACATTGAGCTTGATGAAATTTTATATCAACAAGGCACAACAATTTCTGAGCCTTTAGCGATTGCTCTTGAACAACCTTTACTGGAAAAAAATAAAAAACTACTTAACCGTGTTATTCGTTATACACATAACAAACACTCACCAGCGGTCAAATCAATTGCTATTTTTAATGATAACAACCAACTTATTATAACCAGTAATTATCATCGCTCGTTCGATACCTTAATTGAGCAAACGCAAATTGACAGTTTTAAAGCCACACATGTTCAGCAAACTGAAGAGTTAGTGACTTTTTTTACCCCTATCATTAACCATACAACACCCAATAGCGACTGGAATACTTCTGAGTTTCAGACCACATTAGGTACCGTGGTGATCCAACTTAATCGCGACAAAGCTGTTATTGGCCAGCAACGCGCATTATTAGTCAGCGGTATTATTATTATTCTCGCCTTAGTATTAGCTGCTATTTTAGCACTAAAACTTAGCCGTATGTTTATGACACCGCTAAATAAGTTAGTACTTGCTACCGACAGGTTAATTGAGGGTAAAAGACAAACAGGCTTAACTGAGCCCATGAATGGTGAGTTTGAACTATTGCGTGAAGGACTCAATACCATATCCCACTCTATGGTGATGCAAAAAGATGAAATGCAAAAAAATATTGATCAAGCAACTAGTGATTACCGCGAAACGCTTGAGCAATACGAAACACAAAATATACAGCTCACTATGGCTAAAAAAGAAGCCCAAGATGCTAACCGCGTTAAGTCTGACTTTTTAGCAAAAATGAGTCATGAATTACGCACACCACTTAATGGGGTTATTGGCTTTACTCGCCAGCTTTATAAAACACCGCTAAATAAAAACCAAAAAGATTACCTTGATACCATTGAGCTTTCAGCAAACAGCTTACTGACCATTATTAGCGATATATTGGACTTCTCCAAATTAGAAGCGGGTGCTATGGAGCTAGAGTCAATTCAATTTCAATTACGCGATAGCGTAAACGAAGTGATGACATTACTGGCACCTAGCGCTCACGACAAACAACTTGAGCTTTCTATTTATATAAATCCTCAGGTGCCCGATCACTTAACCGGCGACCCCACTCGATTTAAACAAGTGCTTATTAACTTGTTAAGTAACGCAATAAAATTTACTGAAAAAGGCGCTATTAAAGTCGATATTAGCCATCGTTTATTAGATGAGGAGCAAACTTCCATTTTAGTGTCGGTTGCTGACACCGGGGTGGGTATTCCTGCCGATAAACAAGACGCGTTATTTACCGCCTTTGGCCAAGCCGACTCTAGTATTACCCGTAAATTTGGTGGCACTGGCTTAGGGCTTATTATTACTAAACATATTGTTGAAGCAATGAATGGCCGTATTACTTTAAATTCAGCTCCAGGCAGTGGCACATGCTTTACCTTTAATGGCGTATTTAGATTACCAAATCATGTATTTATCAATGATTTGCCTACCCAATCATTAATTGGTAAACGTGTGCTTTACCTAGAGCCACATAAGCATACTCATCATGCCGTTGTTTCATTATTACAAGAGTGGAAAATTAGCGTCACTCGATGTCATAGCGAAAGTGAATTTTTAGAGTGTATCGAGAAATCAGAGATTAATTTTGATATATGCCTTATTGGTCACATGGCATCGGTTGATGATATGCAGCGCTTAAAAAGCTATGTAAAAGCGGTTAGAGAATCAACCGATTATTTATATTTAATGCTTAATACTGTATCGCACAATATGCGTGAAGCTTTTATAGGCAGCGGTGCAGATGCCTGTTTAAGTAAACCGCTCAACCATCGTAAATTATGTGAGTTATTAGCCGCACCCTATCGACTTGATCACCCGGCGCATAACATAGATCAGCATGAACAAACTCTACTGCCATTAAAAGTATTAGTGGTAGATGATAACGACGCTAATTTAAAATTAATATACACCCTACTAAACGAACAGGTGGAATTGATTGATACTGCCCATAATGGTTCACAAGCTTATAGCCTGAGTAAAAGTCATAAATATGATGTGATTTTTATGGATATTCAAATGCCGATAATGGATGGCATTACAGCCTGTAAACTCATTAAAGAGTCATCTTTAAATGAAGATACACCTATTATTGCCGTAACTGCACATGCACTCAATAGTGAAAAAGAACAATTATTAAAAGATGGTTTTGAAGGCTATTTAACCAAGCCAATTGACGAAGATATGCTCAATCAAGTTATTTGCGATCATAGCCCGCAATTACCTGTAAGCCGTGATAAGTCAAAAAACACATTTGAACATAGCACAGCGCCTTTTAATAGCACTCGGCTTGATTGGGCGTTGGCGCTGCAACGTGCTGGCGGTAAACCTGAATTAGCCAATGAAATGCTCAACATGCTGTTATTAAGCGTGCCCGAAACCCTAAACTTATTAAATCAAGCAATAGTCAGCAATGACTGCCCTCAAGTACTCAGCGTGATCCATAAATTTCATGGAGCGTGTTGCTATACTGGTGTACCAAAATTAAAAACATTGGCGGAAACGATCGAAACGTCACTAAAAAATGAGTGCGTACTTGATAATATAGAGCCCGAACTGTTTGAACTTCAAGACGAGCTGGAAAACTTACTTGTTGATGCCAACATTGATAACAACAATAAAAAAGACGAGCTGTAGCTCGTCTTGTCTATTGTAATTACAATTCTAAGCGCGGGCTTCAAGCATTAAGCGTTTCATATCACGCACCGCTTTATCTAAACCATCAATCGCTGCACGGGCAATAATAGCGTGACCAATATTAAGCTCGTAAATCTCTGGCATCGCTGCAATTGGCTTCACGTTGTGGTAGTGCAAACCATGGCCGGCATTAACAATTAAGCCAATACTCGCTGCATACTTAACGCCTTGGCGGATGTGTTCAAGCTCTTTTGCTGTATCTTCATCGTTGGTGGCATCGGCATAGGCTCCGGTATGAATTTCAACATAAGGCGCACTACAGGCTTTTGCCGCGTCTAACTGCGCTTTATCGGCATCTATAAACAATGACACTTTAATACCGGCTTGCGTTAGAGTTTTAGTCGCTGCGGCTATTTTATCAATATTACCCGCTACATCTAAGCCGCCTTCGGTAGTAAGCTCTTCACGTTTTTCAGGTACTAAGCATACATATTCAGGTTTAACCTCAAGTGCAATCGCAATCATTTCATCGGTTACTGCGGTTTCAAGGTTCATGCGTGTTTGAATGGTTTTAGCCATCACATACACATCACGGTCTTGAATGTGTCTGCGGTCTTCGCGTAAATGAATAGTAATACCATCAGCACCGGCATGCTCTGCAACATTGGCTGCATGGGCTGGATCTGGATAAGAAGTACCTCGAGCTTGGCGAAGCGTTGCAATATGATCTACATTCACGCCTAGAAGAATATCTTTCATGTTTGTACCTGTGAAATTTGTTTATTGAGAGCTAATAAATAACTCACGACTTTTTAATGGCTTATTGCCCAATAATGGCTTTAATAAATAACGACTTAATTGCTTTGCCATATATAACACATCCGCTTGACTAAAGTCATGATTTGCTATGGCATTAAGTTGTGAACCGGTAAATCCAGAGCGCGTGTCATGTTGCACCGAAAACCCTACTTCTGCGAAGTAACTATACGTTTGTGCCTCGTCAATTGGCTCACCGTCCGCATCAAAACTAAAATCGACTCCATACCCTAGCAGCTCTAATAATTGAAATTCATAAGAGCGCAGCACTGCTTGCATATCAGTACCACTATTAAGATTTTCTAGGTGTGTATTATAAAGTTGAAAAACTTGATCAATGGGCTCATTAATCGGCACAATGCGATTAGTTAGCTCATTTAAATAAAAGCCACAATAAAGCTTATCACCAGTTAGAAATAACGGGTTGCCGTAGAGCTCAAATTTATTAATATATTTTAAATCGTATTTGCCATTGTAATGGACGAGTAAGGATTGAAATGGTTGCAATTGAGCTTTATGTTTAGTGGCCTGGCGGCCACTAACTCGAGCGAGCATTCTAAGCTGGCCAACGCCTTCTACCAGCATATCTAACATTACTTGCGAGTCACTATAAGGACGTCGATGTAATAAATAGGCTTTGTAAAAGTCGCTGTCCATATTAGGCTATTCGATACTTATTAATCTTCACCGTAGCCTAAGCTTCTTAAGGCACGTTCATCGTCAGCCCAGCCCGATTTTACTTTAACCCATAGTTCTAAAAATACTTTATTTTCAAGCATTTCTTCTAGGTCTTTACGCGCTTCACGGCCGATCACTTTTAGCTTTTCGCCTTTGTTACCGATAACCATGCGCTTTTGCGTTTCACGCTCAACCAAAATAAGGCCATTGATGTGCCAAACGCCGTTTTCTTGCCATTTAAACTGTTCTATTTCCACAGTCACTGAGTAAGGTAGTTCCTCACCCATAAAGCGCATAAGCTTTTCACGGATCACTTCAGCAGCCATAAAGCGCATTGAGCGGTCGGTAACGTAGTCATCCGGAAAATAAAATTCGCACGGCGGTAAACGTTTAGTCACTTCTTCTTTGATCAGGTTAATGTTTTTACCCTGAGTCGCAGAGACAGGCATAATGCCTATAAAGTCAAACTTATCGCCTAAGAATTTCATGTGTGGCAGTACAAGGTCACGATCTTTCACTTGGTCAATTTTGTTAATAACTAACAATACCGGCTTGCCACTTTGGCTCACTTTGTTTAGTACCATCTCGTCATCGGCATTCCAATGGGTGCCTTCAACAACAAAAATAATCAGTTCAACATCGCCAATTGAGCTCGACGCTGCGCGGTTCATTAAACGGTTAATGGCGCGCTTTTCTTCAACATGCAGACCTGGGGTATCTACGTACACCGCTTGGTGTTTACCCTCGGTATGAATACCCATAATACGATGGCGCGTGGTTTGTGGCTTACGTGAGGTAATACTGACTTTTTGCTCAATAATCTCATTAAGCAAGGTTGATTTACCCACATTAGGACGGCCAACAATCGCAACCATGCCACAAAATGTGTCTATTTCGCCTTCATGAGGCTGTATTAAGGTATCAAGATTCATTTTTAAGTATCTTCAATGCTTTTTCGGCCGCTTTTTGTTCGGCTTTACGCCTTGAGCTGCCAACAGAAATAATGCTATCCATTCCATCAACGATACATTCAACCGTGAATGTTTGATTGTGTGCCTGACCTTTAGTGTCTACTACAGTATAGCCAGGTAATGATAGCTTACGAGCTTGCAAATACTCTTGCAGCAGGGTCTTAGGATCTTTTTGGTTAAGCCCTGGTGAAATAGCATCTAAACGTGATTCATACCACGCTAAAATAAGCTCGCCGCAACGATCAATGTCTGAATCTAAAAATACAGCGCCAATTATAGCTTCCACTGCATCTGCTAGGGTCGACTCGCGTCTAAAGCCGCCACTTTTTAGCTCGCCAGGGCCTAAACGCAGGTAATCACCTAGCTCAAACTCAAGGCCAAATTCAGCTAACGTCTGGCCGCGAACTAAAGTCGAACGCATGCGGCTTAAATCGCCTTCACGTGCTTTAGGAAATTTAGCGTACAAGGCATTGGCAATTACAAAGCTCAAAATCGAGTCGCCCAAAAATTCGAGTCGCTCGTTGTGTTGACCTTTGTGGCTGCGGTGCGTCATTGCTTGCTCAAGTAGGCCTTGATCAGCAAATGTGTAGCCAATTCTTTTGTATAACTCTGTTACATTTTTTTTCATTGTTACTGAATATTACCTAGGCGTTCAAAACGAACACCAGTTGGAACCCATCCTGGTAAAATGTCATCTGGGCCATTATCAAATTCAAAACTCATCCATATAAAGACAGCTTTACCCACCAAGTTTTCTTTTGGTACAAAGCCCCAAAAGCGACTATCTTGGCTGTTATCGCGATTGTCACCCATCATAAAGTAATGATCAGCAGGCACCACCCATTCATCTGCAGGAGTGCCCAATTGCTGGTAGTAACGCCCTTTACGTTCAGGCGATTTTGGGTTGATTAAAATATCATGGCTAGAGGTCGTTAAATCTTCATTTAAACGCGCTAAAGCCATTGGGCCTTGCATAAATTCATCATCATTAATTAATTTAAAATCAATTTTATTGAATTCGTTGCAAAGAAGCGCGCCTTTTTGAACTTCGCCTTCTCCACATTTTGGTTGAATATACAAACGCTTATCGCGGTAAACAATTTTATCGCCTGGTAAGCCTATAGCGCGTTTAATATAATCAACTCTTTCATCTAATGGGTATTTAAAAACAACAATATCGCCACGCTCTGGTTCGCTCACATCCACTAACTGGCTGCGCCATACTGGGTCTTTAATTCCATAAGAATACTTTTGCACTAAAATAAAATCGCCTACTAATAAGGTTGGCATCATCGAACCCGATGGGATCTGAAACGGCTCAAAAATAAACGATCTAAAAATAGTGATAGCAGCAATCATCGGAAAAATCGACTTTGCTGTTTCAGTAATGACTGGCTCAGGCGCAATCAATGCTGCGGTTTCTTCATCAAGTTGGCCACCGGCAGAAGTCTGTGCAAGTGCCAAACGTTCTTGCCTTTTAGGGGCAAACATTAAGTGATCTATTAACCATATTAGGCCTGAGCCTAAGGTTAATAACACCAATAAAACTGAAAAGTAGCCAGCCATTTATTATCCCTTTATTTTTTATTTACCAACTTTTAAAATGGCTAAGAACGCTTCTTGAGGCACTTCAACGTTACCAAGTTGCTTCATTCGCTTTTTACCATCTTTTTGTTTTTGAAGTAATTTTTTCTTACGACTCACGTCACCACCGTAACACTTCGCGATTACGTTTTTACGAAGCTGCTTCACGGTTGTGCGCGCGATTACATGCTGACCAATTGCTGCTTGAATCGCAATATCAAACATTTGACGTGGTATAAGCTCTTTTAGCGCATCAGCAAGCTGACGGCCACGAGACTGCGCGCTATCGCGGTGTACAATAATAGCAAGAGCATCAACACGCTCGCTATTGATGAGTATATCTACACGAACCATGTCTGAGGTTTGGAAGTGCTTAAAGTTATAATCAAGCGACGCAAAACCACGACTGGTTGATTTTAGCTTATCAAAGAAATCCATTACCACTTCAGCCATTGGCAGTTCGTACGTTACTGCAACTTGCTTACCATGGTAGCTCATTTTAGTTTGCATACCGCGCTTATCAACACATAAAGTGATTACGCTACCTAAGTACTCTTGCGGTACTAAAATATTAGCTTCTACTACTGGCTCACGTATTTCTAAAATATCGTTTACAGCTGGTAGGTCAGACGGGTTATCTATTTGTGTAGTGCCCTCTTTAGTCACTACCTCATAAATAACCGTTGGTGCTGTGGTGATTAAATCAATGTCGTATTCACGCTCTAAACGCTCTTGAATAATTTCCATGTGCAGCATACCTAAGAAGCCACAACGGAAACCAAACCCTAACGCGGTTGAGTTTTCTGGTTCAAAGAATAACGACGCATCGTTTAAGCTTAGTTTGTTAAGTGCATCGCGGAATGACTCGTAATCATCCGACGCAATTGGGAACATACCCGCATAAACTTGTGGTTTAATTTTTTGAAAACCTGGTAAGCGCTCTGGTGCCGCATTTTTTTGATGAGTAATGGTATCGCCCACCGGTGCACCGTGTATTTCTTTAATACCTGCAATAACAAACCCTACTTCACCGGTACGTAAAATACCGGTGTTAGTTTGTTTAGGCGTAAAAATCCCCACATGATCTGCGGTATGTACGTTCTCGTTTGACATGATTTTAATTTTGTCGCCCGCGCGAAGTTCGCCATGTTTGATACGCACTAGCGATACAACGCCTTGGTACGGGTCAAACCAAGAATCGATAATTAGCGCTTGTAATGGCTCGTCTTTTTCACCAACGGGTGGCGGTACATCTTTAACGATCATTTCAAGTACTTCGGCAATACCCACACCTGTTTTAGCACTACATTGCACGGCATCAAGGGCATCAATACCAATGATGTCTTCAATTTCTTCGGCTACACGTAATGGGTCAGCTTGCGGTAAATCAATTTTATTTAGAACCGGTATAACTTCTAAGTCCATTTCGATGGCGGTATAACAGTTAGCTAATGTTTGTGCTTCAACACCTTGGCCAGCATCAACAACCAATAATGCGCCTTCACACGCAGCTAGTGAGCGTGATACTTCATAAGTAAAGTCAACATGACCAGGAGTGTCGATAAAGTTGAGCTGGTAGGTTTCACCATCGTTTGCTTTGTAGTTTAACGTTACACTTTGCGCCTTGATGGTAATGCCACGTTCACGTTCAATATCCATTGAATCCAGAACCTGCTTCTGCATTTCACGGTCGGTTAAACCACCACAAACTTGGATCAAACGGTCAGAAAGGGTCGATTTACCATGGTCAATGTGGGCGATGATCGAAAAATTACGGATATGCTTCATAAACTGGATTCTAAACTTCTATTTTAAAGGACTAAGGTCGCATGCCTAAATAACTTGAAAATACTTGCTGTGCATTTTCAAGTTACTGTGGCATAAAAACGCAATTTTACATTTAATTGGCGTCAATCACCATCTATTTGAGTTAAAGGAAGGCTAATTGGATGAATTTTTATCACTTTAATCTCATGTCTAAGTGATTTCACCCATGTTTTAGCAATTAAAAAGCCGGTGATGCCACCTAATATCGCAGCTAAAATTTGCCAGCCTTCGGCTAATTGTATTAATTCACTAGCCAATAAGGCGAATATTAAACTTAAAAATAAGGGCAGCATGTAAACGGCAAAGGCATGTTTTACAACATGGCTATCATCCAGTGACAAGGTCACTTTTTGCCCCACCTCTAATTGCGTTTCAAATTTGTAGGGCAAGGTTTTTTTGGCAGTACCAAATAACTTACTAAACACTTGAGAGCCACAACGTCCATTACAGCCTTCACATGCCTGTTTTTGTTGGGCTTCTAAATGCGCAACGTGGCCACTAAGGGCCACGACGGTTAACGTTTGTTCTATCATTTATAACGCCCGTGAAACAGACTCAGCAATCGCTTTGGCGCTCATGGTTGGTATATTCCCCACCACAGACACATCAAAATTTCCGCCGTTGTGCACATAAATAGTGGTGGCTCCTGAGGTCAGAGCTCCGCTTAAGCGCTTACCTGGTAGTGGCCGTTGTATAAATACTGAGACCTCAACAAATCCATCAGAGAATAAATAGTAATCTGTTAATTCATTGTTTAAGTCGAGCTTATGTCTATCGGACTTGAGTAATTCAAACCCTTCAGGTAGCCATCCAATAGTCCAATTCATAGCATTTGCTTTGCTTTGTTCATCAATTGAATTAGCGGGTAATGGTGTTGGAAAATTACGATTAAGTACTTCTAATAATAAGCTTGCCGGTTGCTCAGTTACGCTAATGTGGGTAAGTTGTAATTGCTCTAGCGCTTCGCCTTGGTGATTCACATAGGCGGCTTTCAACAATAAAGACGACTCAGTATCAATCCAAATCCAATAGTTATATTTGTCATCGTTTTTAGATTCAATTCGAACCAGCTGAGCAGGACGCCCTGCAATACGGCCTTTACCACCAAGCACAAAATCATAATGCGCACTTAAGCGGTTAATATCTTTAAATAAGACTTCTGGGATGGGGCCTGCAATCGAGTCAGTTGTTAACGAGTAAGGTTCTGATTGTGGCTCAAAGTAGGTAACTTGATCGTCAATGCGGATCATTTCAAGGCCTGCACCATTAAGCAAACTTAAATGCTCTAGCTCTATATCACCTTGTTTAGCATGCACCCAGCGGTAGGGCTCCATACTTTTACCCTTAACAACAACAAAAGAGGCGTCGAAATTACGAGTGTGAACTGCACTGGCCATTTCAAGCAGTAAATCTTTAGCAGGGTTTGTGTCATTGGCAAAAGTATTAAAACTCAGCACCAATGACATAATAAAAGTAATTACTTTCATCTAATTAGTTTTTTTCCTCTGGGGATGTTTCATCTGTTTTAGCTGTTTTTAACGAATGAGCCACTCGCGCTTGACGTTGATGTTCAAGTACTAATGCGCCAATGCGTTGCTGCTGAAGCTCTCGTAAACCTTGCTCTGCGTTATCAAGTGCAGGTGCTGATGAGTAGCTTACAGGCGACGCCATGCCGGTTAACGGCGTGGTTTGCAATAAAGGAATTTCGTTTTGCACAGCATCTTCACCTTGCGGTAAGGTGTTCACGCCAACGATAGTAAACATTGCTACGCTCGCAGCAATTGCTAATTGAGCAACCGGTTTACGCCAATTAAACGCCACTACTTTATTATCTGTTTCGGTATTAGAAGCGGTAGCCACATTGTCAGACTGACTAAAGTCTGCATAAACGGGCTCGCTCTCAAGTGCTAACGAAATGCGTTCGCTAATATCAAAGTCCATATTATTGTTATTTTCTTTAGCTCGCATTGCATCACCAATTAACGCGTAACGGCCAAACGTAGCTACATCATCCGATGCAATAGTTGCATCCTTTAATGTTTGTTCACCGTCAAGTAATGCTGATAACGATTCGTTATCTAAGCGGTTAACGTGTGCTTTTGTCATACTAAGACTCGCCTATCAATGGGTTTAATTTATTATCAATTGCTTCACGGGCACGAAAAATACGCGAACGTACCGTCCCGACTGGGCAATCCATAACCACGGCTATTTCTTCATAGCTCATACCCTCAATTTCTCTAAGAGTAATCGCGGTTTTAAGATCTTCAGGCAAACTATCAATCGTATTAAAAATAACAGCGCGGACTTCTTCGCTTAATAGTAAATTTTCAGGTGACGCGTTAGAACGCATTGAATCTGCACCTTCATAAAACTCGGCATCGTCAGCATCTATATCATTTGCTGGCGGTTTACGCCCTTGAGCCACTAAATAATTTTTAGCACAATTAACGGCGATACGGTAAAGCCAAGTATAAAAAGCACTATCACCACGAAAGTTTGGAAGGGCACGATACGCTTTAATAAACGCTTCTTGTGCTACATCAGCAATGTCACCTTGATTTGATACATAACGAGAGATCAAACCGGCTATTTTGTTCTGATACTTCTTAACTAATAGGTTAAAGGCGTTTTTATCTCCCTGCTGGACCCTTTTCACTAACGCTAAATCTAATTCCTGCTCGCTCATTCGAGCCGGTACTCCTCTGATTGATTCTTGCTTATTATTCATAGTGTCGCCATTGTTCACACCTACTCTGACCCCTAGATGAATAAAAAGTTCTGACTCATATTGTTTTTTTATAAAATAGCTACAAATTACACGTTTATACGCTAAAACCACTTAGTAGTAGTTCAACAAATATGGTACAACTATAAGTATTAAAAATAAATATTGCTCTATCTGAGCATTGTAACCGCAAAGTACCTCACAGATGAACCAAAATAAACATCACATTACCGATGTCGCTATTATTGGTAGCGGCGCAGCAGGCTTATCACTTGCTTTATCTTTGGCTAATTACTGTAACGTTACCGTGATCAGTAAAGGTGAATTAACCGAAGGTTCTACTCTTTACGCCCAAGGCGGAATTGCCGCTGTTTTTGATAAAAAAAATGACAGTATAGAGTCTCACGTTGAAGATACCTTAGATGCAGGTGGCGGTTTGTGTGACAGAGAAGCTGTTCATTACACTGCCAGTAATGCGCATGACTGCCTACAATGGTTGATTGACCAAGGCGTGCCTTTTGATATGGAATTTGATAGTAAAGGTAAAGAGCGCTTTCATTTAACCCGTGAAGGGGGTCATAGCCATCGACGCATTTTGCATGCCGCCGATGCCACTGGCAAAGCAGTGCAAACAACGCTGATTAGCCAAGTTCAAGCGCACAGTAATATCACCTTGTTAGAGCATTATAATGCGATTGATTTAATTACTGATAAAAATATCGGTAAAACGGGGTCACATGTTCACGGTATGCATGTGTGGAATAAAAAAGCCAAAAAAGTAGAAACCATTGGCGCAAAATTTGTTGCCTTAGCAACCGGTGGCGCAAGTAAAGTGTACCTTTACACCTCTAACCCTGATGTTTCTAGCGGTGATGGCATAGCAATGGCATGGCGTGCAGGGTGTCGCGTTGCTAATATGGAATTTAATCAATTTCATCCAACCAGTCTTTACCACCCGGAATTACAAAACTTTTTAATTACCGAAGCAATGCGTGGTGAAGGGGCCTATTTAAAGCGCCCTGATGGCACTCGCTTTATGAAAGAGTTTGATGAACGAGAAGAACTCGCTCCGCGCGATATTGTAGCGCGAGCTATCGACTTTGAAATGAAACGCCTTGGCGCAAATTGCTTATATTTAGATATTAGCCATAAAGACAAAGATTTTATTATTGAACACTTCCCTACTATTTACGCTAAATGCTTGAGCGTAGGGCTTGATATAACCAAAGAGGCAATTCCGGTTGTTCCTGCTGCGCATTATACCTGTGGTGGCGTAATGACCGACTTTAATGGCAAGACAGATTTAGCAAATTTATACGCTGTAGGTGAAGTGGCTTATACCGGCCTGCATGGTGCTAACCGCATGGCAAGTAACTCATTATTAGAGTGCATTGTATTTGCCCATGCAGCAGCAAAAGACATTTTGAGTAAAATAGAGACTGCACCCGCGCTGGCTGATTTACCTAGTTGGGATGAAAGCCGTGTATCTAACTCAGATGAAGAAATTGTCATCACTCATAACTGGCATGAGCTACGATTATTTATGTGGGATTATGTTGGGATTGTACGTTCAACTAAACGCCTTGAACGTGCGCTGCATCGTGTTGAACTGCTACAACAGGAAATACACGATTATTACGCAAACTTTAGAGTAAGCAATAACTTACTTGAGTTACGTAACTTAGTACAAGTTGCCGAGCTTATAATTAGAAGTGCTATGGAACGTAAAGAAAGTCGTGGACTACACTTTACTATTGATTATCCAGAGCAAAATGAGAACCCAACGCCCACTATTTTGACTCCTCTACGTAATTAATTGCTTCAAGCGTTGCCCGTTTCAAGCGCGCATAGCTTTGCTTATCAACACTATTGGCTGAGATAATCAGCCAATAGTTTTTACTAAAGCCATTAATATACAGCCACACACTCTGACCAAGTAACCGGCTTTGGTTACTAATGAGCCCTTGAATTTGCCTGCCTGATCCTTCAAAACGAAATTGATTCGGCTCTAAGAGTATAATGCCTTGCTGTGGTTGAGCAGCCACGATTTTTCGCCAAACAATAATGCCAGCAAGTGTATTAAGTGCAATACAAAAAAGAGTTGCCACCACCGAGTTCATAAATAGGCACAACACTAAAGTCAGCACACAAAAAAAGACCACAATCGGTTTGTGGTCTGTTTTATTATCTGTAACGGTAAATCTATACACGAACTCGGTCTAAAATTAGCTGAACCATGCTGTTTAGCTCTGCGTCTTTACATTCTTCATGGCCCATAAACCAAGCGAATAAATCTGGGTCTTCTTGGGTTAATAGACGCTGAAAAATCGCTTGCTGTTTAGCATCTAACGAATCATAAGCTTCTTCAACAAACGGCATAAACAAAACATCTAGCTCTAACATGCCACGGCGACAAGCCCAACGGATACGTGCTTTACTATGTATTTCAACCATTTTAAACCTCATATTTAATTAACTCGAGTTTACCAAATACGCGTTAATTTAACAGCACTAAGTTATAAAAACATCGTCTGTTAGTCGCTGTACCATACGCTTTAACTACGTTATTATGTGGCCTCATTTGTTATTGCAAAGAAGGTATTTATGTCTCAGGTTTATGCATGTCCTTTATCACATCAGGTTATTAGCCTCTCAGGCGCAGATAAATTATCGTACCTACACGGACAAATCACTCAAGATCTAAATAAACTTAACAACGATAACTTTTTGTGGGCAGGTCACTGTAGTGCAAAAGGTAAGTTATGGGGTGTATTTAAGCTATTTTCTTATCAACAAAGTTACTTTTTAACAGGCTCAAGTGCAGAAGTAGAACGCTCTCTTGCTGAATTAAAAAAATATGCTGTATTTGCAAAAGTTGAAATTAATAAAGCCTCAGAGCGATTAATTGGTTTACTTGGTGATGACCTAACAGGCTTACTCACACAACTCGACATTCACTTTAGCGATAACGCCACGGCTTGTGACTTCGCTCACGGTAAAGCTCTTAAGCTTGGATCAAACCGCATTTTACTAATGGTTGATAGCCAATTTTGCCTACCTGGCGATGTGTCGACCCTCGATGACGATGCGCTATGGCAGCAAGCATCCATACTTGCTGGTGAACCGCAATTAAGTGTTGATGCGATTGATGAATACGTACCGCAAATGGTTAACCTGCAAGCCATTAACGGCATTAGTTTTAAAAAGGGTTGCTACACAGGCCAAGAAACCGTTGCACGTATGAAGTATCTGGGCAAAAACAAACGTGCCATGTATATCGTCTCTGGGCAAAGCGAAGGACAACTTGATGAGCCTGATATTGAAACCCAATTAGGTGAAAACTGGCGCCGCGCAGGTAAACTTATTGCGCAAAGCTATAATGAACAAACACAGACTTTAACTGGTTTGGTCGTGTTGCCAAACGATACTGATATCGATCAGACTCTTCGTGCAAAACACACCCCTTCGGTAGAGCTAAACATTCTGCCTCTACCTTACTCTCTTGAAGATGAATAATAGGAATGACTATGATCGTTGCAGCAAATAAAGTGGTAAAAATGCATTACTCTGTTTTAGATAATGACGGCAATACCATTGATAACTCATTTGGCGGTGAGCCATTAATTTTTATCGTTGGTACAGGCTACCTGATCTCAGGGCTTGAAAACGCGCTGCAAGGCAAGCAAGCTGGCGATACACTAAGCGTAAAAGTGGAGCCTGAAGAAGGTTACGGTGAGCGTCATGATCACTTAATGCAAGCCGTACCAAAATCAATGTTTGAAGGTATGGAAATTGAAGTGGGCATGCAATTTCGTGCAACCACCGATGACGGCGACCAATCAGTAATGATCATCGATATTCAAGACGAAGAAGTGATTGTTGATGGTAATAACCCACTTGCCGGTATTACACTTAACTTTGATGTAGAAATTTTAGAAGTACGCGATGCAACAGCCGAAGAGCTTGAGCATGGCCACGTACATGGCGAAGGCGGCTGTGGCCACGAGCACTAAAACCCGCTGAGTAAAATTGCTATAAGTTTATAAAAAAAGCGCCTTGGGCGCTTTTTTTATAGCATATTATTCTGTGTTCGTAATTTGGCTTGAGGCTCTGCTGCTGGCATTTCAACAGGGGTTATTTTATCTTCAAGCGCAGCAACTAATCCTGCTTGGTCATTTGTGCCTAAGCGATACTGGGTGCCATCTTTAAGCGTTAATTGCACCGCACTAAAGCCTGATACCGTATAAATCCACCCATCGTGTGTAATGCGAATACCAATACCATGGCGGTATGAGTTTTGTACTGCTTTTACATCAACAATATCTTCTAATGCTAACTTTTGGCCAGCAACACCAGGGCCAAATGCCCAGCTAATATGGGTTTCATCAACTTTAATGGTTAAACCGTGGAACAAAAAGCCCACCAGCACTAAAATACCAGCAAATACGATTAACGGGGCATCGGCACCAATTAAGTTCCATGCAAGCGCAACAAAACCGCTGATCCATGCTAATACTACAAATATAAATACCGCATACTGCTTATGCTGATACATAACACTCTCTATTAAAAAGTTAAAAAATTAAAAACTGTACACTAAGGTTGCACTGAGCTCTGAATCGTATTTAAGCTTATCTTCTTCAGGCTTAGAATTATAACGATACATATAAGCAAACTTAAGCGATACCGCGCCAACCACTTGGCTAATTAATGCCGTTTCTGACTTTAACCGAGAGTTAAGCCCAGACAAAGACTGTTCTATACTGATATCTTGATTAAATCGGGTACGCTTAGATACTAACCTCTCCCACTGCATTGCAATACGAAGTAAATAACCCATTTTGTCTTTATCGTCGTCAAGTGCTGTTGACTCATCATCAGCAACTGAGCGATATAAACCTGGGCCAATGTCTATATCTACTTTATTTTTAACCCCTTGATAAACACGTGCACCATAACCGGTTGCTATCGTACTTTTAAAATCAAGACCGCTAAATTGATCTTCCTCATAATCCCCGTAAATAAAGAACGACGAGTTTTTAACCCCTACTTTATAGTTACCTTGTGCAGAAACAAACACCCGATTAGCAGTAACATCCGACTCGCCCGTTTCTTCGTTTTCATCACGTTTGTACAAGGAGTCTATTTTGAATTGATTTCGCCAGTTTTCAAAATCTTGATAAAGATTCCCTTTAAGCTTAAAACTGGTGGAATTAGTGTTACCTTTACTTAAAATAAAACCAAATTCGGTATCGCCGTACAACACTTCGCCTTTGTGTAACTCATGAATTTCTTCATCTGAGAGTTCCCCGTATTGATGAAAATCTTCAAAGGGATCAACGGCCCAGCTAAAGCAGCTAAATAATAAAAGCAGTAATACAAAGAAGCATCGCAAAATACGTTCTCTTGCAAATGGCAATAACAAAAAAGCAGAGAGGTGGTTATTCACTTTCTTTCCA
This sequence comes from Pseudoalteromonas sp. Scap25, assembly GCF_013394125.1. GTDB lineage: Bacteria > Pseudomonadota > Gammaproteobacteria > Enterobacterales > Alteromonadaceae > Pseudoalteromonas. The sequence continues at coordinate 2,537,226 of NZ_CP041327.1, forward strand.
CAAAATATGACAAAAAGGCGCGTCTTTATCACGGCTAATTAGAATTTTCGCAAATAGTACGTCTTCGTTATCAAACTCAAGGCCCACTAATACTTGAATAAAATGCTCAGGTTCAATTTCTAGGGCAACAAAGTCTTGCCACTGTTCATCGGGCTCATCTTCTTCAATAAAGCCTAGTTCTTCACGGTGTAGGTTAAATTCTTCAACATCTTTGTCGCTTAAATTATTGGGAGCCAGCTCTAAAAAAATATCATAAGCTTGATGAGTTGCTTCTTCTACCGTAAATAAACGTGGACCTGACATGAATGGTTAACCTCTGAGCTTTTAAGTGGCAATCATAATATCAAAAGTTGCTAGGGTTTTGATAAAAAAAACACGTTAATTACTGACTTTTTTATTTATTCCTAATACTTATAGATATTATTAAATTGGTTAGCACACGGGTCTGTTGACCTTGGAAGATTAAATAGCCATCAAAGATAGCTAGCCCCACGTGTATTAAAAAATTCAGTTTGTTTTTATTCACCTTCACCCACTTTACTTAACATCAATAAAAACATAAGCTCAAACAACAGGTCAGAGGAGTGAACAATGATAAAATTAGAAAAAAAACAGGGTATCGCTACCGTCACATTACATCGCGTAGAAAAACAAAATGCCTTAAGCTTTGCTATGTTTGTTGAGCTTAACAAAGTGATTAAAAATATAAAAAAAGACGCCAGTATTCGTGCAGTTGTATTAACCGGTGAGGGCGAACACTTTTGTGCAGGGCTCGATATTAACGCGGTCATGGCCTCGCCATTCAATATCATAAAGCTCCTATTCAAATGGCTTCCTGGTAATCAAAACCTAGCGCAAAAAGTTGTACTGGGCTGGCAATCATTGAGTGTGCCTGTAATTGCTAAAATTAACGGAAACTGTCTTGGTGGTGGCCTGCAAATAGCGCTTGGAGCTGATTACCGAATTGTTCATCACGATGCCAAGCTCGCCATTATGGAAGCGCGCTGGGGGTTATGCCCCGACATGGGCGCTAATGTTATGCTTGCAGGCTTAGTAAAACGCGACCAAGCACTTTGGCTAGCAAGTCATGCTGACCCCATTAGTGCTCAACATGCTTTTGAACTCGGTTTAGTAACAAAAACAACCGACGATACCGATAAAGCAACTAAAGAAATGCTTGATACATTACAAGCACGTTCACCTGACACATTAGCAGCAATAAAACGTGTAACTCAACAAAGCTATAAAGCCCCAGCTCGAAAAATACTCGCCAAAGAAACATGGAGTCAAATTCGCTTATTAATCAACCCTAATACTAAAAAAGCCATCGCTAAAGCAAAAGGTAAAACTGATATTGAGTTTGCAAACGCCAAACGCTGGTAATACTAAGGCACAATGCACAAAACAGCGTTATTTGTTAAAGTGATAATCCTCTATTTTATTGAGTCATCGCCATGAAATACTTTTTAAGTAGCGCTATCATTTTGCTTTGCTTGGCAGTGGGCAAACTCATTATGCACTTTATTGATGCCAGTTTTCCTGCGCCACTGTTAGCAATGGTTATTTTACTGGTTTTACTTTTATCAGGTATTGTTAAAGAGCAGCAACTTACCCCGTGTGCCACACCTATTTTAAATGTAATGCCTATTTTCTTTATTCCTGCAGGCGTTGGTTTTATTGAACACTTAGCACTTATAAAAACCCATTGGCCTTTCTTAACTGCAGTTATTTTATTAGTCCCCTTGAGTAGTTTAATTTTAGTGGCGAGCCTAGTAAGTTACTTTAAAGGTAAAACTAATAATGACTGATTTCAGTAGCACCATTTTTAGCCTTGGCTGGTTAACCATTCCATTTATTATTATCCTTTTTATTGCACTAAGGGCTGTTAATCTTAAAATCAATCAGAGTATTTTAAAGTCATTAACCAACCCCGTTTTTTTAAGCATCGGCATTATTGCCTTACTACTCGTTAACCTTAAATTACCCTATTCACAATTTGCATCGCATAGTCGGTTGTTAACGTGGTTATTGGAGCCGGCCATAGTCGCTTTGGCCTTGCCGCTATATCAACAATTTATGCACGTACGTAAAAACTTTTTACTTATTTTAGTTGCCTGCAGTATTGGTATTATTAACGCCACTCTGGTAGCTTTTGTATTAAGCGTTTTATTTGCTGCCCCCTCGCAACTGAGCGCATCAGTTGCGGCACTTAGCGTTACAACACCTATTGCATTACTTGTCACCGATTCACTTGGCGGGATCAGCTCGCTAGCCGCTGCCATGGTAATTTTTATTGGTTTACTCGGCGCTTTATTTGGCATTTTATTATTAAAACTAATTAAAATATTTAACTTTGAGGCACAAGGAATCGCAATCGGTACCGCGTGTCATGCTATAGGCACCGCGGCTGCAATTGCCGAGCATCCAAAAATAGGGGCGTTTTCATCGGTGGCTATGGCATTGAGTGCGTTATTAACTGCTGTAATTGTGCCAATAATGTATCCAATTTTAGTTAACACTTTGTTATGATAAGCAGATAAAACACTATCGCTAAAATAGAGTCGACATGATCAGTTCTGAAATTCAGCAATTTGAAAAGTACTACGCCCTACTTACTGAATATTTAGTTACCTACAGTATGCAAATTGTCGGCGCTATTTTTATTCTATTGGTTGGCCTATGGGTAGCGAAAAAGCTCGCTGCAGGTGTTGCCAATTTGATGACGCGACATAACGTCGATATCACCTTAACTAACTTTGTTAGTAATGTCGTTAAAGTATTACTGATCATTATGGTGATCATAATTGCGCTTGGTAAAATTGGCATTAGTGTTACCCCGTTTGTTGCTGCAATAGGTGCCGCTTCTTTAGGTGCTGGCTTAGCATTACAAGGCATGCTTTCTAATTATGGCGCCGGGCTTGCAATTATTGCCACGCGGCCATTTGTGGTGGGCGATACCATAGAAATAAAAGGCGTTAGCGGCCAAGTAAAACTCATTGAGCTGGGTCACACCGTATTAATTAATGAAGAAAAAGTAGAAATAACCATTCCCAACAAACATATTGTTGGCGAAATTCTGCATAACTCATTTAGCTACTCCTTAGTAAAAGGTGAAATAGACATAGCCTACAGTGCCTGTAGTGATACCGCGATTAACCTAATTGAAAACGCATTAGCTAATAACGAACTGGTTGCTAAACAACCCAATGCACAAGTTGGCATAGAACGCTTTGCTGATAGCGGCGTAACTATTAGCTATCGATACTGGGTTCCTACCACTAAAATTATTGAAACTAAGCTCGCTATTAATGCCAGCGTATATAAAGCAATTAACAATGCCAATATAGAAATTCCGTTTCCACAGCGCATTGTTACACTTAATAAAAATAACTAGCACTACTAATGTAACTAAAGCAAAAAGCTAAATGCACTTATAACTATAAAAATGAGCCAATTATGCATCAACCGCCCTTTTATTTAGGTGAATGGCAAATCACCCCTGCCAGTAACACCATTCAACGCGCTGAAGAACAAAAACAGCTAGAACCCAAAGCCATGGATGTGTTGCTGTACTTGTGTCAAAACCAAGCAGAGATTGTCAGTAGCGACGCGTTATTAACTCACTGCTGGGCAAACACAGAAACCGGCGATAACCCTCTGCATAAAACTATCACTCAGTTACGAAAAGCTCTAGGTGATAAGGCAAGCGCGCCGCAATACATAGAAACCATACGTAAACGTGGTTATAGAGTTATTGCAACGGTTGAGTTTCCATTAGCTGATGATCTCCCCAGCCAAGTTAACACATGGCAAGGCGGCTCTCCTTTTTTAGGTTTGAGTGCATATAACCCAACCGATACCCACTTATTTTTTGGTCGTAATCACGCCATCAGCAGGTTATTAGAGAGCGTATCAAACCAAGTAACATTGCAGCGCGCATTTTGTTTAATCCTTGGCCCTAGTGGCTCGGGTAAATCATCATTAGTTAATGCGGGTATATTGCCAAAGCTACTCGACGAGCGAGGCTATAACGGCATTAGAGTAATGTCGTACACCCAACTCGACTTTGCAGATGTAGCTCAAAATAGGCTGTATTTAGATCTCGCCTCAGCCATGCTCGATTGGGATATTAACGACATTCCAGTATTTACAGGGTTAAGCGCACAAACGCTGGCGCAGCAGCTAGAACATGACATAGACAATGTTATTAGCGGCTTAAAAAATACAATTGCAAATACCCAAACAGCAGCAAAAATGCCGCAATTGTTTTTGTTTATAGACCGCTTAGAAGTGCTACTTTCCTCACCGCTATTTAGTAACGACACCCGAAGTCATTTTTTATCTGTTATTGAGCGTTTAGCGACCTCTAAAGCGGTGATTGTATTTAGTGCCTGTCGTAACGATTTTTACCCTTTAGTGGTTGAGCAACCAAGTCTTATGGTGGGCAAGGCTCATGGCGCGCATTACGATTTAACCCCGCCAAATCGCCATGAACTACAACAAATTATTCGCTTGCCAGCGTTAACCGCTAATTTAACGTTTTCGCAAGACCCACACACTAAAACCCCGCTGGATGAAATACTTTGCGCCGATACCGCCAATAATCCAGATGCACTGCCCATGCTGCAATACACACTGCAAGAGCTGTATTTACAGCGCAGTGATAATAATGAGTTATTGCACAGTGTGTATGAAAAACTCGGCGGTATTGAGGGTGCCATTGGTAAAAAAGCCGAAGAAGTATTTATAGGGCTTTCTCAAGCGCAACAACAGCAACTAAAAAGCGTGTTATCGCAATTAGTAACGCTAAACCCAGATGGTAAAACCATTACGAGCCGCGCAGCCCGCTTGCAAGCATTAACCAACACCAGCCAAAAAGAACTGGTTCAAGCTATGGTCGATAGCCGCTTATTTGTATCGCATTTACAAAACCAAGAAGCCTACTTTAGCCTTGCCCACGAGGCATTATTACGCCAATGGCCACGTGCCAAACAGTGGATTAATGACCATAAAGATGCCCTTGCTATAAAAAGCCGCTTACACCACCACACGCAACAATGGCTTAATGAGCACAAAAGTAACGCCTATCTGTTAGCGCCGGGTAAACCATTGCAAGAGGCCGTTACCTTATTAAACGACAACATATTTAAACTAGACGATGACGAACGCGCGCTTATAACCAGCTCTCTTAAACACAGTAAAACAAAAACAACTATAAAACGCGGCACCGTCGCTCTGCTTTGTTTACTTACCTGTGTTGCCCTATTTATGAGTGTTACCAGCTTTCAAGCGCAGCAACTTGCACAGCAAAAACGCCAAGAGGCCGAAAGCTTACTAGGGTTTATGGTAGGTGATTTTGCCGATAAATTACGCAGCGTAAAGCGTATGGACCTACTTGATGGCATTAGTAATAAAGCACTTGAGTATTTTACCAATCAAGTTGATGAGCCAAGCTCACTATTTAACTTTAGCAGTCAACAAGGCGAGTTTAAAAGTCGCTTTCAGTACGCGCAAACTCTGGAAGCCATGGGAGAAGTGGCCTATTCCCGCGGTAAAACCATTGAGGCCTTCACTGCCTTTGAAAACGCCCGCATTCGCCTTGAAGCACTCTTAAAAATACAGCCTAATAATTTAGAGCTACTAACGCTTGCCGGTGCCAATGCCTTTTGGCTCGGTCAGCTTCATTATGATAAAAGTGATTACGCCGCTGCTGAACCGCTCTTAAAAAAATATCATACTTATAGCGAAACCATGTATTCATTAGCACCGAATGATTTTAACTCGATTATGGAGCTATCGTATTCGCATAATTCGCTGGGGTCTTTATACATAGAGAAATCTGACTACATTGCTGCAAAACAGCGCTTTACAAAATCGCTGGCCCTTAAAAACAAAGCCCTTGAGCTCAAACCTAACAACAAAAACTTATTGCGTGATAAAGCCGATACCATCAGCTGGCTGGCAAAAACAGAAGAAAAGTTAGGTGGCTTTAGTACAACGGTAAATATGTTAGAAAATGCACTAACAGTGGTAAAAGATATGACTGTTAACTATCCAAACGATGCAAGCCTTTTTTATATGTCAGCAAATATACATATGCAACAAAGTTATTTATTGAGCTATTTAGCCGATAAACGAATAGCTTACCAAAAAGCGCTTTTTGCTAACAAAATGATAAGCAATGCACTAAAACAAGATTCCAAAGACAATAAACTTCAGCTTATGTATTACCGCTCTTTAGCGCAATTATTGATGTTATCTAACGACAAAAATATTGATCCAAGGATAGAAGAAATTATCACATTCTTAAAGTCACAAAGCCTTAATAATATCAGGGTCATTAGTATAAAAATTGGTTTGATTCAATATTTTATAGATAGAAATTTACTACACAAAGCCCAAAAATTATTAACTACGCTTGAAAGTCACGAGAGCTATCAACAGTTGATAGCTAAACAGGCAAAGATTGGTGATAATTTAGTACTCATACGAATAAACCTGCTGAAAGCTAAGTTAGCTGCTACGAGCACACAAAAAGATCAATTTTGCTTAAGTGCACTACAAGAAATTGCTAAAACAGTAAATACAAACCAAAGCGTTCTCATAACTTATCCAAAGATACAGGCTTACACCTGCTTGAACCGAGCAAACGAAATCCACGAGATAAAAGCACGCCTAGTTAAACTGGGCATCAACAACTTTCAACTATAATCATGAATACAAAGGAAATAATATGAATAATACTCAAGAGCAAATTCACTTTGAAGTTAACATTGTACTAGACAATGACGGCGAAGCTAACTTTACATACTCTATAAATGGCAATGAAGTGACTGGCGGCGGAGTTGTAAGAACAGAAACCGCAGGCATTTACAGTTTAGATGAAGCCACGCTTGCTAAAGGTTTTTTATTCACTGGCGCCACTATCACCGATGTTAATAAAGAAACACCTTGCGCTCAAGACTTTAGCTTTAAAGTAAGCGATAACGGCCGCACCATTACTATTATCGATACCGGTGAAAATCCAGGCACCGCCTGTTTAGTATTTAATGTTGAGTGCAATGGCAAAGCCTATAAAAGTACCGATCCTCAAATTATAAATGAAAAAGAAAGATAACTAACAACAATTAATTTCTAAATTGCACAGGACTGATTTATTCCTGTGCAATTTTTATAAGCCAAACACTTTAACGCTAACACATACCAAGCAGCATTATTAATAACCATCCTTTATTGCTAATCTATAATAAAAACCTCAACTTTCAATTGCTTAATAATTTAATATACGAAACAATCTAATAACAATTTGATTTATATATCAAAAACATAAAAATAAGGATTGTATTATTTATGTATATTAAAAAAACCCTGCTAAGTTGCTGCCTACTTGGTGCATTTAGCTGCCTCGCTGCGGATCACTTAACCAATAGCGACCCTCTTACACCTTACCAATGGCATTTAAATAACAGCGGCCACAATGGTCTTACTACAAACACGGTTACGGGCGAAGATTTAAATTTACTCAATACCGATATGCAAGGTATTAAAGGGGATGGCGTTACCGTTACCGTAATAGACAGCGGCATAGAACTAAGTCACCCTGATTTAGTTAATAATGCCATTACAGGCTCACTTAATTTGTTAACCGGCACTGCTACCCCAACCGATAACACAGGTCATGGTACAGCAGTGGCTGGCATTATCGCCGCACAAGAAAATAATAATATTGGCGGTCGTGGTGTTGCACCTAATGCAGACCTTGTTGGGTTTAATTATCTTGATGCGCAAACAATGAGTAGCTGGCTACAATCGCATGGTATGCCATTAACGGGCTCTGCAAACTCTCGCGTTTACAATCAAAGCTACAGCAGTAAGCCGGCATTATTTAAAAACGTTGATGCAGAAGAGCATACTCTTAGCCTGCAATTAAAAGAGCGCGTAATGCAGCAAGTAAGCTTAAACAGTAACAACGGCTTAGGTGCATTATTTGTAAAGTCAGCGGGTAACGCGTTTTATCAATACACTACTTTTTTTGGCGATACGCCATTTCAAGTATTTGCGTATGAGCAGCAACAACCATTTAATAACGCGGGCTTGCCATTTCATAACGCTAATTTAAGTACCGATAACGCTAGTTTTTGGAATATGCTGGTGTCGGCCTACAACGCAAACGGTAAATTAGCATCGTACTCTTCTGTTGGCGCTAATGTATTTTTAACCGCACCCGGTGGTGAAAACGCTCAAAGCCAAGCAGGTATTGTTACCACAGATATGAGTGGCTGCGCTGCCGGTTTTAATACCATTAACAGCACAATAGACATCCCCCTGCAAAACACCGGGTTAGATAGCCACTGCGATGCCACCGCTGCCATGTATGGCACTTCTGCAGCAGCTGCCAATACATCGGGTGCAATAGCGCTTGTTATGTCGGCTAACCCGCAACTTGATGCCAGAACCATTAAGCATATCCTCGCCACAACAGCACGTAAACTCGATGGCAGCAATGCCGGTGTTGATATTAATTTTACAGATGCAAATGGTGATGCAGTCAGCTACAACGCCATTCCTGGTTGGCAACAAAATGCGGCAGGATACAACGTTCATCCCTTTTATGGCTTAGGCGCAATTGATGTTGACGCTGCTGTTGCAATGGCTCAACAAACTACTGCGTTATTACCCACATTACAGGTATCTGATTGGCATACCGCTAACACAGAGCTAACAATACCCGATGCTAACGTAAATGGTGTGCAAGATACGCTAGCCATCACTGACAATCTAACCATTGAAGCTGTGCAGTTAAAGCTATCGATTGATCATACCCGTATGCGTGACCTAGCCGTTGAGCTTATTTCACCATCAGGTACTCGCAGTGTGCTATTAAGCCCACGCACAGGATTAATAAATGCCACCGGCACCCCCGTACAAAATGCCCTATTGTTGAGCCAACATTTTTATGGCGAATCGGCGGCAGGGCAATGGCAAATTCGCTTAATTGATACCGACAATGGCACTAGCCAAACCCTAGTTTACAATGAGCAAGCAGGCTTACTCAGCATGAACGACACTAATAATAATGTAGATGGCACGCTGCTATCTTGGTCTTTGCGTTTTTACGGCCACTAATAAAGGAATTTTTATGAAAACAACGATTGTTATGTTAGTACTCACTTTTATTGTAAGTACTCTTTCATTAGCGCAAGCACAAACTAAAAACACTGCTGTAAAGCCAGGCGCTGCAATTATCGCCAGCTTAACGAGCCAAACCAATAACGCAAATAGCTTACAGCTTGGGGATAGTATAACTGATAGCCAAAGCGGTAATAGCCTAAAGCTGACCGGCGAAGTGTTATTGCAATTAACAACCCAAGCCAACTTTAGCCAACTGGCAAGCCGTTATAACTTACAGCTAAAACACCGCGTAGGCGATATTGTTGTTGTAACCACAACCACTAATAATATTCAGCAGCTAGTACAACAATTAACGCAAGAACCGACAATAAAACAAGCAAGCTTTGACTTGCGTGAGCTAGGCTTAAGCGCCGATCCTCAAATTAAAAATGAAGACGTAGTTTAATTAAAAAATTATTCTTATTTTCTAAATTGCACAGGGCTGATTTATTCCTGTGCAATTTTTATAAGCCAAACACCTTAACGCTAACACATACCAAGCAGCATTATTAATAATCATCCCTTATTACTAATCTATAATAAAAACCACAACTTTGAATTGCTGAGTAACTAATTTTCACCTTCACAGGTTACTTAAAACCTGTGCAAGCATGATTTTTACCATTAAATATCAAACAGTTAAAAACAGAAGATTACCGAAAGGTTTAATTGCACTTTTTTAAGTAAATTTGTAGACATCAAAAACGTCTGTACCATGCTAAGGCTAAAACGTGTCGAAACAAATTAACAATAAAGAGACTGCAGCAACTAATAACGGTAAAGCATTGCCCTTCGATAGCGCTTTATTATCCCCTTTTTCGCATGCCCAGTTTGGTGCATTAGTTGAATTATTTAATGGCACCGCCGAAGGTATTTTTGTACTGAATGAGCAGGGTGGTTTTGAGTTTGCCAACCCAAAGGCAGCACAGCTATTAGGTTACTCTCAGCAGTCGCTGATAGGCGAAAATTTACTGTCGTTTTTACACGGTGCAGACCTTGATAAATATAAACAGACCTTATTAAATTGGATTGGTATTAAGGACACTCCCCTTAGCATTGGCCCAAATGAAGTTGCTATAAACAAAGCCAATGGCGATGTGATTGAAGCTGACTTATCAATATCAAGCATGCCAAAAAGTCTCGCATCGGCGCAAAAGTTGTACGTGTGTATACTTCACGATCTTAGTACTCATAAAGCCATGTATAACCGTTTAAAAATACAGGCCTCAACCGATCATTTAACTGGGCTTGCTAACCGTTTAGCTTTAGATGAGTCGTTAAAAAAATACTGGCAAGAGAGTATTCAAAGCCAACAACCTTTAACCAGTATATTAATTGATGTTGACCACTTTAAAAAATTCAACGATACCTATGGGCATATTAAAGGCGATAAATGCTTACAGAAAATAGCAAAAATGCTATTGCAGTGCATTCCATCTAGAGAGTGTTTAGCTGCTAGGTATGGCGGTGAAGAGTTTGCGATTATTTTACCCCGTTGCGATATAAAAACCGCCACGGTTGTGGCCAACCATATACAACAACAAATTGCACAAATGAGCTTTACCGACATAGGTTTGCCACCAGAGGTTAAAATTACGGTAAGCCAAGGAATTGCCAGTGAAAATAATAACCAGTACCGCACCTACGAGGCGCTATTGTATGCCGCAGACACGGCTTTATATCGAGCAAAAACAGAAGGTAGAAACAAAATAAGTACGATTGTTTAAAGCTTAAATTAAAGGCCTTTTCATGACGCTATATATATTAAACGCCACTTCATGGGGGTGGCGTTTAGCTTAAAAATTAGAGTAATAACAAACTACCTAACCCTAAAAAGGTCACAAAGCCGACAATATCAGTCACTGTGGTTAAAATAACTGAGCCTGATAATGCAGGGTCAATTTTCATTTTATCTAAAATAGACGGGATCACTACGCCCGCCAACGACGCGGCCACTAAATTAAGCAGTATTGCCACGGTAATGGTTATACTAAGCATAATATCGCTAAACCATAGATACGTTAGCAAACCAATCACTAAAGCCCATACCAAGCCATTTACCGCCCCTACACGCAGCTCTTTTTTAAGTAGAGCGTTACGGTTTGAGTCGGTAACCTGACCAAGCGCAAGACCGCGCACTATAACTGTTAAGGTTTGACTACCGGCTATTCCGCCCATTGATGCCACAACAGGCATTAATACCGCAAGTGCCACCACTTGTTCTATAGTGGCGCCAAATAAGCCTATAAACCATGAGGCTAAAAATGCGGTTGCTAAGTTGATACCTAACCAAATACCACGGTTTTTAGCACTTTTGCGAACACTGGCAAATAGGTCTTCGTCTTCACGTAAACCACCCGCTTTTGCTGTGGCTTCGTCAGCAATTTCTTGACGTAACTCGTAAGCTGATGCGATGGTTAAACGCCCTATTAGTTTGTTTTCGGCATTAACCACGGGCATGGCCATTTGCTCGCTGTGAATAACCACCTCGGCGGCTTCATATAAATCGTGGTCTGCGTGCAATGAGGTAAAATCATGATTAGTTAAGGTGACTAAGCTTTGATTATCATGCGCTTTTATTAGGTCGTTAACTGCTACTTCACCAATTAAGCTGCCTTTGCGGCTCACTAAATAAATCACTTCGCTGTACTGCGGTAACCCTTTATGTAGCAGCTTTTTAGCGCCACCCGCAGTGAGCTTGTCTGACACCTTTAAAAAGTCAAAACCAATCCAGTGACCTAGTTGCTCAGGCGTATATTGTTGCGCCAGTTCGTATTGTTTAGTTTGCGCTTCATCAAGCTGTTTTTTTGCATAATCAGTAAAGCGCTGCGGGATCACTTCCTCTAATTCAAGCAGCTCTTCAACGTTAACTTCGTCTAATAATTTAAAACCGTCACTGTCATCTAGGGTTTGCAGTAACCATAAACAGCTATCTTCACTTAAGTTAACAAAAATTTCGTGTTGTGTGTCTTCATCTAATAAATGCCAAATTTCAAGGCGCTGCTCTTTAGGAATAGCTTCAAATAATAAAGATAAGTGTTCGGTTGATAAGGTTTGTTGAGCATCTATCAGTAATTTATTTTTACGCTCTGTGGTATCACACTGCAATAAGTCGTTTATGAGTTGTGGTAACTGATCAACCGGATACTCTATCATTTTAAAACCCTAAAATAGTCTTTCACTATAAATTTACTGTAATAAGTAAGCACTTATTAATAAGAATAGCTAATAGTGTACATTAGACACGACCAAAAATATTAAAAAATCTCTGTGTCGTTAGATATTTATAGCTGCTATCACCCACTCAACGCTAACCAATAAAAAAGCCGTAACAAATAATGTTACGGCTTAGTGTAGTTAGTATTTTAAATCGCGCTATATTTTAAATTGTCCTACTAGGTCACCCAAGTTTTCACCTCGCCCAGCTAGGTGCTTACTTACTGACGAAGTCGTTTTACTCGACTGTGTTAACTCATTAACTATTTCTTGAATCGCATACACATTGCGGTTAATTTCTTCTGTTACACTGCTTTGCTCTGTTGCTGCTGTAGCAATTTGCGTACTCATATCATTAATTGTTGTTACCGATGTAGTCACCGCACCTAAGCTTTCTGATATAGCGCGCGAAGACTCAACTGAACGATTACAGCTTTGTTGACTCGCATGCATAGCATCAACTGCTGCCGTCACTAAATTATGTAACTCGCTTAGCATTTCGTTAATTTCTAATGTGCTGTCTTGGGTTCTGCTTGCTAAGCTTCTAACTTCATCAGCTACCACCGCAAACCCACGACCTTGCTCACCTGCGCGTGCCGCTTCAATTGCCGCATTTAATGCTAATAAGTTTGTTTGTTCAGCAATACCACCAATTACACTCAATACGCTGTTAATTTTTTTAGATTGCTCACTTAACGAGTTAACCTGCTCTGCTGCTTGATTAATTTCGCCCATTAAGTTTGATACTTCGCTCAGTGAAACATCCACACAATCTTGCGCGTTAGCCACTTCTTTTGTTGCCGCCTGCGTTGACACTGCAACTTGTGTGGTATTTTGCGCAACTTCATGGGATGTTGCCGACATTTCAGTAATCGCTGTTGCCACTAAATCGGTTTCATGATTATGCTTTAATAGTTTGTCTTCTATGAGTAATGTTTGTGTATTAATATCTGAAGAGGCTGTTTTAACGTCACTTGTTACATCAACCACACCGGCAATAATGCTGTGTAGCTTGCTCACAAATACATTGAAAGATTCACCTAACTGACCAATTTCATCATGGGTATCTATTTCTAGGCGTCGGGTTAAATCTCCCTCCCCTTTGGCAATATCATCTAAGCTTTGCACCATACGTTTAATTGGTTTTAGCATATTGTTAGAAGCGTACAACGCACCTGCGGCAGCTAAACCAAGAAGCAGAAGTGATATTAAAACCAAAGTGGTCATTTTTTCGCTTAAATGGCGCTCCATGGTTGCTTGATACTTTACCAGTTCGGCTTCAATATCATCCATATATGTGCCAGTACCTATCATCCAATTAGTACCTGGGATCATGGCTGCATAACCAATTTTTTCGACTAAGCCGGTGGTGTTGGGCTTTTGAAAATGATAGGTGAACGAGCCACCGCCTTTACGCGCTTGCTCAAGTAAGCCAACCACTATTTTTTTACCGTTTGGGTCGGTCATGCCTATTTTATTTTGACCTTCTATTGCATCACCCAATAAGGCATGAAAAACACTAATACCATTGGTATCATAAATAAAGTAGTAACCATCTTCACCAAAGGTTAAATCTCTCAACGCATCTTTAGCGTCTTGCTCATTTCCTTGTGCTAATTGGTATTGCACTACTTTAGAGCCGATTTCTATTTCTGTTCTTAGCAAAGTTTGTTTATCAGCAATTAATTTAGTTTTAAACTCATTAAAGTTTTGCTGTTGATTTTGCATCTCTAAATAATAAGAACCTGCCATAAAACTGATTAGTAATACAATCAATGGTAAAACAGCCAACAGTAGCAATTTGTTTTTTAAGCTTAAATTACCCATTATTTCTCCAATTAACATTATTAGCCATTAAGCTTTTATTTTTCGGTAGCTTAACAACTACGTTTCCATTGTTTATATTACTGACAACAACACCACGATTGTATACAAATTAAGCACAAGTAGCGTTGTTTCGCAATTTAATATGCTCGTATGTTAGTAAAACATATTAAAAGCCACTTTATAATTAGACAATAGTATACAGCTAGTAATAAACAACTGATTTATCTCATTATTACAAACCCTACTAGTACACATTTTATTAAATTTACTTAAAGCTAAATTAACCTGAATAACGCTATTTTAGCTTTAATATAAATTAAACATTGGGTATCAAACAAAGGTCTTGCTTTCTGAGTTAAAACGCAAATAATGAAACAACTAACCACTGGGTAAGAATGAGGAAAATGAGTTATATACTAACCACCCAATGCGCAGACGATATAGGCTTAATCGCCAAAATTACCGGACTGTGTAATGAGCATGATTTAAATATTATTCGTAATAATGAATTTGTTGATAAAGATGCACAGCGCTTTTTTATGCGCACAGAGCTTACTGGCGAACCACATGCTGAGTTTTTGTCACAACTGCGCGGCGTATTACCAGCTGGCGCAAAAGTGGCACTGCACGGTGAAGAAAAAACCAAAGTGGTACTGTTAGCCACAAAAGAAGCTCATTGTTTGGGCGGCATGTTACTTAAGCAATTTGAGCAAGCCTTAAACATTGAGATACTCGCCGTTATCGCCAACTACCCTACTCTAGAGCCTCTAGTGAAAGGGTTTGATGTTCCTTTTCATGTGGTTTCTCATGAAGGACTTACGCGCAGTCAGCATGACGAAAAAGTCGGTGACTTAATTGCCAGCTATAACCCTGACATTATTGGCCTAGCTAAATACATGCGTATTTTGAGCCCTGAATTTGTGGGTCGTTTTGAGGGTAAAATCATTAATATTCATCACTCATTTTTACCTGCTTTTATTGGTGCAAAGCCGTATCACCAGGCATTTGAACGTGGTGTGAAAATTATTGGTGCCACAGCTCACTTTGTTAATAATGAGCTAGACGAAGGCCCTATTATTTTACAAGACGTGTCGAGTGTGACCCATGCGAATACAGCTGAGATGATGGCTAAAATGGGTAAAGATGTAGAGAAAACGGTGTTCTGTAAAGCACTGCAACTGGCATCAGAACATAAGCTGTTTATTAATGGCAATAAAACCGTTGTGTTTTCATAATTAGTTTTATATCAAAATTAAAAATGCCAGCGACTAAGCTGGCATTTTTATAAGTAAATATTGAACCTTACTTAATTAGGGTGTGTAATACGTTGGTGCCCCAGGGCCTACTGGCATACCTAAAACAAATACCCATAAGTAAAACAGTACCACCCAGCCAACAAAGAAGATTAAGCTGTATGGCAACATAGTGGCTACCAAAGTACCTATTCCCATGTCTTTTTTGTATTTAGTGGCAACCGCAAGGATTAAACCAAAGTAACTCATCATCGGGGTAATTAAGTTAGTTACTGAATCACCAATACGATAAGCCGCTTGAATTGTCTCGGGTGCATAACCTATAAGCATTAGCATAGGAACAAAAATAGGTGCTGTTACTGCCCACTGCGCTGACGATGAGCCTAAAGTTAAGTTAACTAAAGCACACATTAAAATAAACAGTACAAATACTTCCGGCCCAGTTAAGCTAAGTGCCTGTAGTAATGCGGCACCATTAATCGCTAAAATTGTGCCTAAGTTAGTCCATTTAAAAAATGCCACAAACTGTGCAGCAAAAAACACCAATACAATGTACATGCCCATAGAGCTCATACTTTTGCTCATGGCATTGATCACGTCTTTATCATTTTTCATGGTGCCAACCACGCGACCATACACAAAACCCGGAATACCAAAGGTGACAAAAATAAAAACAACAATCCCTTTTAAAAACGGCGAGTGAGCAACTAGACCTGTTTCAGGGTTACGTAAAATACCGTCTGCTGGAACAATCGTCCAAGCGAGTAACAACGAAACAACAAGTAATGAAACTCCAGCCCATTTTAAACCTGATTTTTCTTTGTCAGTTAAACCGGCAATATTATTTTGAGCTAAATCTTCGCTGGCTTCATCTGGGTTATATTTGCCTAAACGTGGCTCAACAATTTTCTCAGTAACAAGCGTACCCAATACAGCAATTAGCAACACTGAAATCATCATAAAATACCAGTTTGCTTCAGCGCCTACTTGGTAAGTTGGGTCAATCATTTGTGCTGCAGGCGTCGTAATACCCGCTAATAACGGATCGATAGTACCCAGTAATAAGTTAGCGCTATAGCCACCCGATACACCAGCAAACGCGGCAGCAAGACCTGCAAGCGGATGACGACCTAAACTATGAAATATCATTGCCGCTAGGGGGATCAATACTACATAACCCAGCTCAGATGCTGTGTTTGATAAAATAGCAGCGAATACCACCATGAAGGTTACTAAACGTTTAGATGCCCCCATAACCATGCCACGCATTGCTGCAGACAATAGTCCTGAATGCTCTGCAACACTCACACCTAATAGCGCTACTAGCACCGTACCCAGTGGCGCAAAGCTGGTAAAGTTGGTCACCAAGCCCGTTACAATACGCTGTAAGCCCTCAGCACTGAGTAGGCTAACCACTTCAATTACACCATCGGGATCGCGCCCGGCAGAGCCCTCAGGGCGAGGATCGATAGCACTTAGTCCAAACCAATCGGCAACGCCACTAAATAAAATAATGGCAATACAAAACATCGCGAATAAGGTAATTGGATGGGGAAGCATGTTCCCTAAAAATTCTACCGTGGCTAAAAATCGATTAAACCAGCCGCCCTTTGCGACCTGATTTTCATCTTGGGATGTGTGTGGTGAGTCTATTGAGTCTGACATACCATGCTCTCTTAATTACAAAATGCCCGTAACCTAGCATTATTTTCTGAGCAGGTCATGTAATAAAGATGAATGACTTGTTATGTCATGGTAATAACTGAGGGGTTTGTTGTGATTGGATTGCAAAAAAGAGGCTCTCGCCTCTAATTTAGTCTGCTTGGGCTTGCTCTATCGGTTCTAGTTGTAGTTTTGCAGCAATTAAAACAGCTTGGGTACGGTTATAAACACCGAGTTTTCTAAATATGGCAGTAATGTGTGCTTTGACTGTGGCTTCTGAAATGTGGAGTTCGTAGGCTATTTGTTTATTCAGTAAACCTTCGTGCAAGTATTGTAATACGCGATATTGCTGTGGAGTAAGTGATGCCACTTGTGCCGCAATTTCTCTATCTGCGCCTTCGATTTCAGCCACTTTACTTTTTAGTTCAGTTGGCAGCCAAGTATCGCCTTCGAGTATTTGGTTAATTGCGTTGGCAATATCATCAGATGAAGATGATTTAGGAATAAACCCCATAGCGCCATAACCCATAACTTTCGAAACAATATTTACATCTTCACTACCCGAAACCACCGCAATAGGTAAGCTTGGGTAATCTTCACGTATACGGATCAAGCCGTATAAGTCACCGTTACCTGGCATGTGTAAATCTAGTAGTAATATATCAAGGTCTTCTTGTTCGCTTAACACCTGCAGTGTGCTGTCAAAATCTGCTGATTCGAAAACTTCTAAACCCGCAAACTTTGCACTCAAAGCGCCTTTTAGTGCTTCACGAAATAACGGATGATCGTCCGCTATTAAAAACTGACTCATTGTTCACTCCCAAAAATTCGGCCGCTATCCAATAGACAACAGCCGATATACTACGTTTAGAATCAACTTCTAATCAAGCTTTTAACGCGAAATTAACGATTTAATCGATTTTCTACTAACTCATCAACCACAGACGGATCCGCAAGTGTTGAAGTATCGCCCAGCTGTTGATGTTCATTTGCCGCGATTTTACGTAAAATACGACGCATAATTTTACCAGAACGTGTTTTTGGTAGACCTGGCGACCACTGAATCATATCCGGTGATGCTATTGGGCTTAGCTCTTTACGAACCCAATTACGGATCTCTTTAGTTAGCTCATCACTCACCGTTACACCCTCGTTAGGAGTTATGTAAACGTAAATACCTTGGCCTTTAATATCGTGTGGGTAACCTACTACAGCCGCTTCAGCTACAGCTTCATGAGCAACTAAAGCACTTTCAATTTCAGCAGTACCTAAACGATGCCCTGATACATTGAGTACATCATCAACGCGTCCTGTGATCCAGTAATCACCGTCTTCATCGCGACGACAACCGTCACCGGTAAAGTACACACCAGGGTAAGCGCTAAAGTAGGTTTGTTCAAAGCGCTCGTGGTCGCCATACACGGTTCGCGCTTGCGAAGGCCAGCTATCTAAAATGACAAGGTTACCGTCAACCGCACCTTCTAATGTATTGCCTTCAGCATCAAATAACGCCGGTGCAATGCCAAAGAATGGACGGGTTGCAGAGCCTGGTTTCATATCGGTTGCACCTGGTAATGGCGCAATCATGATGCCACCAGTTTCGGTTTGCCACCATGTATCTACAATAGGACAATTCGACTTACCAATTTTTTCATAATACCAAGTCCACGCTTCTGGGTTGATTGGCTCACCCACAGAACCTAAAATACGTAAGCTGTCACGATGTGAGCTGGCAATCGGCTCTTCGCCTTTAGCCATCAATGCGCGAATGGCAGTAGGTGCTGTGTATAAAATCGTTACGTTATGTTTATCAACCACTTCACCCATACGACCAGCTGTTGGGTAAGTCGGTACGCCTTCAAATACCACTTGCGTACACCCATTAACGAGCGGCCCGTATGCAATATAACTGTGACCTGTGATCCAGCCTACATCAGCACTACACCAAAAAATATCATCGTCTTTTAAATCAAAAATGTATTCGTGAGTCATAGATGAATACACTAAATAGCCACCAGTGGTGTGTACCACACCTTTAGGCTGACCTGTAGAACCTGAGGTATATAAAATAAACAGCGGGTCTTCAGCATTCATGTGTTCAGGTTCGCACTCTGGCGTTTGATCTGCAACTAAGTCATGCCACCAAATATCATGGTCGTGCCAATCAACATCGCCTGAAGTTAGTTTATGCACCACTACATGCTCAACAGTGGTGACAGAATCTTGTAATACGGCTTCATCTACATTAGCTTTTAGCGGCACACAGTTACCTGCACGTCGGCCTTCATCTGACGTGATCACCACTTTAGCACCCGAATCATTAATACGATCCGCAATAGCAGACGGTGAAAAGCCACCAAATATAACTGAATGAATAGCACCTATGCGGGCACAAGCTTGCATTGCGTATATCGCTTGTGGGCTCATTGGCATGTAAATGGCTACACGGTCACCTTTTTTAACACCTAATTTTTTTAAACCATTAGCAAATTTTGCCACTTCATCATGTAGCTGTTGATAGGTAATATTTTCGCTTTGAGAAGGATCATCACCTTCCCAAATTAACGCTACTTTATCTGCTTTTGTTTTTAAATGACGATCAATACAGTTATAAGAGGCATTAAGGTAGCCATCTTCATACCATTTAATATTGATATGGCCTTTATCAAATGAAGTGTTTTTTACTTTTGAATATGGAGTAAACCAGTCAAGACGCTTACCGTGCTCAGCCCAAAACCCTTCAGGGTCTTCAATAGACTGTTTATACATCGTATTATATTTTTCATTATCGACGAGCGCTGCGTTTTTTATATGTGCAGGAACTGGATAGATACTTTGTGACATATTAGTCTCCAATTTATATTACTTGCCTTTGGCTTTTCATCAAGGATTACTCAGCAGTGCACTATTAAATATTAGACATTAGTTGTATCTGGGTTCAAATAACTAGGGTCTGTTGACCTTTCAAGGTTAAATTTGCAACAGTCTGTTTGGTATTTAGGCAAGGCAGAGCCTATGTGGTGTGGTTATTCCCCATAAATAGGCGATAACGCAGCATCAATGCCAAACAGGCGCTGCCCGATGGGTTCTGCCTAGGGGCGATTTACTCTTTGTTGCCTACATGGATGTAGGTAAGGGGCGTAAGCAGGACGCGGAAGCTTTGCTCGGTTTTTACTTATTCTTACATGGATGTAAGCCAGTAGAATAACGCAGGAGCAGTTATCGAGCCCACTAGGTTACAAACCTCGCGCCATGATTTAATCGCCCCTAGTTTGAACAAATTTTAATCCGCAAAGGTCAACAGACCCCAATATCTTATCTATAATCCTCATGGCTATACCCTATTTACATAAAAAACATACTATTAAATAAAGGTATGTGGGCCCTCAATAATTATTAAACCTTAGTCTAATAGACTAATAGTTAATTGAGTAAATTGTGCACATATACAACAGTAGCTTAATTATACAAAAACTTTGATTGTTTATTAATAACTCGTATTTACTAACAAATTAAATTAAAGACAATAAATTCAATCTGTTAGTACTATATAAGTAACACACATTAATGCATATCATAATAAAACATACAACAAGTAGCCTATAAAAGGACACAACAATGAAATTAACTCCAATTAAAACACTGGCAGCGACTGCTGTACTATGTGCACTTTCTAGTACAGCTTATGCTGCAACAGCTGCAAAAATAGGTGATACAGAATTCACCTACGGTGGATACATTAAACTCGACGCAATGTGGAGTGACTATTCAGCAGGCGCTCCTGCTGGCAGCAGTGTTGGCCGTGACTTTTATGTACCAAGTACGTTAACAGTTGGTAGCGATGATAGTTCAGACGCAGTATTTGATATGCACGCTCGTGAGTCACGTTTCAATTTTGGAACTGCTACCTTACTAGATAACGGTAAAACGGTTAAAACTAAAATAGAGCTAGACTTTTTAGCGTCTGCCCCAGGTGGCAACGAGCGTGTGTCTAATTCATATTCTCCGCGAATTCGCCATGCATTTATTTCATACGATGGTTGGTTATTTGGTCAAACATGGTCAAACTTTCAAAACGTTGGTGCATTACCAGAAGCGCTTGATTTTGTTGGCCCAGCAGAAGGCACAGTGTTCGTTCGCCAATCTCAAATTAAATACACTACAGGTGCATGGTCTTTCTCTTTAGAAAATCCAGAAAGCACAATTACTACAGCAGGTGGTGGTATGGCAGTGACTGATGATGCCTCATTACCTGACTTTACCGCACGCTATACTCACAAAGCGGATTGGGGTAACTTTGTAGTAGCAGCCCTTGCTCGTCAACTGACCTACAAAGTAGGTGGTGTTGATGCCGATGAAACCTCATTTGGTGTTAGTGCATCGGGTATGGTGAAACTTGGTGAAGACAATCTAAAATTTATGCTTACCCAAGGTAAAGGACTAGGTCGTTATGTGGGTCTAAACGTAGCACGTGGGGCGGTTCTTAATGGTGATGACCTAGATGCGATTGATTCAACATCTGGTTTTATTGCGTATCAACATAAGTGGAACAGTCAGTGGCGCTCTACTTTCCTATATTCGTTCTTATCTGCTGATAACGATGAAAACCTACTAGCAATGTATGGCGATCCTACAGAATCAAGCCAAAGCTACAGTGCAAATATTTTATACTCACCGGTTAAACGTCTAACCTTTGGTGCGGAATTTAAACATGCAGAGCGTGAGCTTGAAAGTGGCGTAGATGGCGACATGGATCGCTTACAGTTCTCTGTTAAATATGCGTTTTAATTTAAAATACTTCCTGAGCGGCTTCGGCCGCTTTTTTGTTTCCATAGTAAATACACCTGTATACTTTTTTAAAATAACATTGATGACGTGTAAAATATTACAATAACGCAATTGCAAATCACTCTCGTTTAGATTAAATTACCAGCCAAATTTAATCTTATGGGAAACAAGATGCTGCACAAACAAAAAAACTCTGCATTTAAACTGAGTCTACTTACTTCACTAGTTTTATCTGGTCATGCTGTTGCAAACGACACGCAAGACAACCTGCCTTTAGAAAAAATTGCCGTTTATGGGCAACATCATAAAAACTATATTACCGAAGAAGCGCAGTCTGCAACTAAGCTAGGTTTAACAATTAAAGAAACCCCGCAATCAATTTCCGTTGTTTCACGCGCGTTGATGGATGACTTTTCACTTGATGATATTAATGCGGTACTAGAAAGCACACCAGGCGTAACAGTAGAGCAAATAGAAACCGATCGTACATACTTTAAAGCCCGTGGTTTTGAGATAACTAACTTTTTAATTGATGGTTTAGGCACTCCGCAAACCTCTGGTTCAATTCAAGGGACACTTGATACTGCAATTTACGACCGTGTTGAAATTGTACGTGGTGCCAATGGCATGATGACCGGTGCGGGTAACCCATCGGCTACTGTAAACATGGTGCTAAAAAAACCAACCTACACAACACAAGCTCATGCTTCTGCTTCTTATGGTTCGTGGAATAACAAGCGTGTAGATATAGATGTTTCTGCACCGATTAGCGATGAACACGCTGTTCGCGCTGTATTTTCCAAGCAAGATAAAGAGTCATATTTAGATCGTTACGAAACCGATAAAACTATTGCCTACCTTGCCTATGAAGGAAAGCTAGCTGACGATACGTTACTGAGCATTAACTACGTAAACCAACAAAAAGATGCTGACAGCCCATTGTGGGGCGCATTACCCCTTTATTACACTGATGGTTCACCAACTGATTATGATGAATCGACTAGTACAGCTGCAGATTGGTCTTATTGGGATAATAGCGCTGAACGTATCTATGTAACACTTGAGCAAAACTTATCAGCGACTTGGGTTGCTAAAGCCCGTTATGCCCATATAAAAAATGAACAAAATTCTGAGTTGTTTTATGTATATGGTACCCCAGATAAAGAAACTGGTTTAGGTTTAACCGGCTATGCGAGTCGTTATGATTACAAAGACACGCAAGATTTGTTTGATTTATATGCCAGCGGTAAGTTTGAGTTGTTTTCATTAGAGCACGACTTATCATTTGGTATTAGTCAAGCAAACATGGACTTTAATGACCAATCGCTTTATGACTACAGCACAGGAAATGGTTTCCCTGCGATGCCTGATTTAGCGACTTGGGATGGGACTGCACCAGAGGCAACGCTTGCTGATGCCCCTAACGGCAGTGATGTACAAAATACACAAAGATCGGCCTATGTTTCAACTCGTATAAAACTAGCAGAGCCATTAAGCATTTTGGCAGGCGTACGCTATACCGATTGGGAAACTAAAGGTACTGCTTATAGTGTAGTGCAAACCCGCGATGACTCAGAGGTTATTCCTTACATTGGTACTGTGTACGACTTTACCGAGTCGTTATCAGCTTACGCAAGCTACACCGAAACGTTTGTGCCACAAAAAGAGTTAGACATTAACGCTGAACAACTGGCTCCGGTTATTGGTAAAAGTGCTGAGGTTGGCCTAAAAGCTCAACTTTTAGATGAGCAAGTATTTGTAACACTGGCCTACTTTGATGCTAAGCAAGATGGACTTGCTATTGCGCTTCCAGACTCTCTTCCTAGCGATACGCGTTATTATGCTGCAGATGGTATCAACAGTGATGGTTTCGAAATTGAGCTAAGCGGTCGATTAACAGATGATTTAAGTGCTAGCATCAGCTTTAGTAATTTAAGCATTGATGGTGATGAGCTTGTAAAAGATTACACCCCCGAAAACCAATTAAAAATGGCAGCTACTTATCAAGTACCATTTATTAATGGTTTAACCTTAGGTGCTAATTACCGCTGGCAAGATGCGACTAGCCGCGTGCAAGTAAAAGACCCAGCAGGTAACGCATTGGTTACTACAAAACAAGGGGCTTATGGCATATTAGATTTAATGGCCACCTACGAAATTACTCAAAACGTCGGTGTTACCTTTAATGTTAATAACAGCACTGATGAAAAGTACATAAACAGCCTCTATTGGGCACAAGGTTATTACGGGGCACCACGTAACTACTCATTGTCAGTTAACTGGCAGCTATAAAGCTAACAATTAGGCTTTAAGTCACTGTATAGCAAACAATAAAAAAGCGCTAACCTAAATGGTTAGCGCTTTTTTTAAGCTCGGGTCAAATCAAGCTTTAAAACTAAATGGCTTAAAGGTCGCCTTCATCACCTAATACGTCTTCGCCATCTTCTGGCTCAACCGTTGCTTTTAGCAATAGCATTTCACGTAACTTACCTTCAATTTCATCTGCAATTTCAGGGTTTTCTTTAAGGAACTTAATTGAATTAGACTTACCTTGGCCAACTTTGTTGCCATTGTAACTGTACCAAGCACCTGCTTTTTCAACAATTTTATGCTTAACACCTAAATCAATTAGCTCGCCCTGCTTAGAAATACCTTCACCATACATAATGATAAATTCAGCTTGTTTGAACGGCGGTGCTACTTTGTTCTTCACAACTTTAACACGCGTTTCATTACCAACAACTTCATCACCTTCTTTTACTGAACCAATACGACGAATATCAATACGTACAGAGGCGTAAAATTTCAGGGCGTTACCACCAGTTGTTGTTTCAGGATTACCAAACATTACACCAATTTTCATACGGATTTGGTTAATGAAAATACATAGCGTGTTTGAGCGCTTAATGTTACCTGTAAGCTTACGTAATGCTTGTGACATTAAACGTGCTTGTAGACCCATGTGTGAATCACCCATGTCGCCTTCAATCTCAGCTTTAGGTGTTAATGCAGCAACAGAATCGACAATAACTACATCAACCGCGCTTGAGCGCACTAACATGTCACAAATTTCCAG
This sequence comes from Pseudoalteromonas sp. Scap25, assembly GCF_013394125.1. Taxonomy (GTDB): domain Bacteria; phylum Pseudomonadota; class Gammaproteobacteria; order Enterobacterales; family Alteromonadaceae; genus Pseudoalteromonas. Next base: position 2,562,219 of record NZ_CP041327.1, read on the forward strand.
TGCTTGTTCACCCGTATCTGGTTGAGATACCAGTAACTCATCAATATTAACGCCTAACTTTTGTGCGTAAACTGGATCAAGAGCATGCTCAGCATCAACAAAGGCACACGTTTTACCTTCTTTTTGAGCTTGTGCGATAACTTGTAATGTTAGCGTTGTTTTACCTGATGACTCTGGGCCATATACTTCAACAATACGCCCCATTGGCAAGCCGCCTATGCCTAAAGCAATATCAATACCTAGCGAGCCTGTTGATACAGCGTCAATGTTTAACGCCTTATTGTCACCCAATTTCATGATTGAACCTTTACCAAATTGACGTTCAATTTGTGATAAAGCTGCGTCCAACGCTTTTTGTTTGTTATCGTTCATTTTCTTCTCCAAATCCAGCTAATGCACACAAGTATACTGTATGAAATCACAGTATCAAGCTAATTTTATTATTTTATCTTCTCTATTATAGTTTTTAAAGAAAATACAATGGCTTGCAGCCTAACTTGCGCCCTATCACCATTAAATACTTGTTCAAACGTCCAGTGTTTACCGTTAATTTGTAGCCCAAACCACACAAGCCCTACCGGTTTGTCCTCAGTAGCGCCACCGGGCCCTGCAATCCCTGAAATAGCAATGGCAATGTCAGCACTGGCTGCCTTACAGGCACCTGCTGCCATCTCAATAACTGTTTGTTCGCTCACTGCGCCAAATTGCTCGAGGGTATCATGCTTCACATTGAGTAATTCATGCTTTGCGTTATTGCTATAAGTAACAAATGCACGATCAATATATGCAGAGCTTCCTGGGGTATCGGTAAGCGAATAACTCACTCCACCACCAGTACATGATTCAGCGGTAGTGATCCATAAGCGTTTATCCGTTAAAATAGCGCCTAATTGCGCAGCAAGTGTCTTAATCTCTTGATGTAATTCCATATTCAGCCTTTGGGTAAATACATGTCGTTTGATCTTTATGCACCGCACACTATAAAACAACAAACCCCTATGATGCAGCAGTATCTAAAAATAAAATCAGAGCATCGCGATATTTTATTGTTTTATCGGATGGGGGATTTTTACGAACTCTTTTTTGATGACGCAAAACGCGCCGCTCAATTGCTTGATATTTCGCAAACACACCGTGGCAAAGCAGGGGGCGATCCTATTCCTATGGCGGGCGTGCCTTATCATGCGGTAGAAAACTACTTAGCTCGCTTAGTGCAAATGGGCGAGTCGGTGGCTATTTGTGAACAAGTGGGCGACCCTGCCACCAGCAAAGGCCCTGTTGAGCGCAAAGTAGTGCGTATTGTAACCCCTGGTACTATTTCTGACGAAGCCTTATTACAAGAGCGCCAAGACAACTTACTAACCAGTGTTTGGCAAAATAAAAAAGGCCAATACGGTGTTGCGTATCTTGATATCAACTCAGGACGCTTCAACATTGTTGAAGTTAGTACTGATGAAGCATTTAGCTCAACCCTACAACGCTTAGCGCCTGCTGAATTACTATATAGTGAACACTTTGAAAACACTCATTTAATTGAACATATTAAGGGAGCGCGTCGCCGCCCTGATTGGGAGTTTGACCTTGATACCGCGCAACACTTACTGTGCGAGCAGTTTGGCACCAAAGATTTAGTCGGTTTTGGGGTCGATAAAGCACATAGCGCCTTGGTAGCGGCAGGCTGTTTAATGCAGTACGTAAAAGATACCCAACGTATTGCATTACCGCACATTCGTGCAATTACCCTTGAGCATAATGAACACGCGGTAATTTTAGATGCGCCCACCCGTAAAAACCTTGAACTTACCGTTAATTTATCAGGTGGCTTTGAAAATACCCTTGCCCAAGTGCTTGATAAAACAGCCACAGCGATGGGCTCACGATTACTGAAGCGCCGTATTCATACCCCTATTCGTAATAAAGACGAGTTAAATTCTCGTCTAAATGCCATTAGTGCTATTTTAGATGTGCAATTATGCAGTGAGCTGCATGACGCTCTCAGAGATATTGGTGATATAGAACGTGTAATTGCTCGCTTGGCATTACACACTGCTCGGCCACGTGATTTAACACGGCTTCGTAGTGCGCTTCAAGCATTAGCACCGCTACATAACTTATTAAGCGATGCCACAGATGCGCGTATTTCTCATATTATTGCCCACTCTAAAGAGCTCCCCGAGCTTCAAGCATTACTTGAACGTGCAGTGATTGATAACCCACCAGTGTTAATACGTGATGGCGGTGTTATTGCGCCAGGGTATAACAGCGAACTTGATGAGTGGCGTAATTTAAGCCAAGGTGCCACCGATGTGCTTGAACAGCTAGAGCAGCGCGAACGTGAACGCACAGGTATTAGTACACTTAAAATTGGTTATAACAGAGTGCATGGCTTTTTTATTGAAGTGAGCCGCGCTAACTCGCACTTAGTGCCTGCAGATTATATTCGTCGTCAAACGTTAAAAAATAATGAACGTTATATAATTCCAGAACTTAAAGAACATGAAGACAAGGTTCTCGGCAGCCAATCAAAAGCGCTGGCCCTAGAAAAGCAGCTATACGAACAGCTATTTGAATTTATTGCTCCGCATATCGAGCAGCTGCAAATAATGGCCTCGGTCATTGCCGATTTAGATGTACTGAATAATTTAGCAGAGCGTGCCCAAACGCTAAATTATGCCAAGCCTGAGCTTTGCGATAACGATAATATCAGCATCGAACAAGGCCGCCACCCTGTAGTTGAGCAAGTAATGAAAGACCCATTTATTGCCAATCCTGTGGAGCTCAATAGCCAGCGTAAAATGTTGATAATTACTGGTCCTAACATGGGCGGTAAATCAACTTACATGCGCCAAACTGCGCTTATTGTGCTTATGGCGCACATTGGCTGTTACGTTCCTGCTGATAGCGCAAAGATTGGTAATATTGATAGAATATTTACTCGCATTGGCGCCAGTGACGACTTAGCATCTGGGCGCTCTACCTTTATGGTTGAAATGACAGAAACTGCGGCAATTTTAAATAATGCCACCGCACAATCATTGGTATTAATGGATGAAATAGGCCGAGGAACCAGTACTTACGATGGTTTATCACTGGCATACGCAACAGCTGATCATCTTGCTTCAAAAATCGCGGCTAAAACTCTGTTCGCAACCCATTACTTTGAACTCACTGAGCTTGCAGAACAAACGCCTGGGCTGGTTAATGTGCACCTAGATGCCATTGAACACAACGATACCATTGCCTTTATGCACACGGTATTAGATGGTGCCGCAAGTAAAAGTTTTGGTTTGCAAGTGGCAGCCCTGGCTGGTGTGCCTAAAGCGGTTATTGCCCAAGCTAAACAAAAGCTAACCTTGCTTGAAAATCATCAAAGTGTCACAACAGTCACCACAGAGCAACAGGTTTTACCGTTTGATAGTGAACCGCAAATAATTCAGCCTAGTGAACTTGAGCAACAAATGACCGCAATAGATCCCGATAACCTATCACCGCGTCAGGCGCATGAACTGCTTTATAAATTAAAAGCACTGCTTTAAACGCAAACAGCCCGACTAAAAAGTCGGGCTGTATTTAATTTTACTGTGTGTTTAGATTAAGCAAACTGCTCAAACAAGCTTTCGGTACTTAATCCTTCTTGCTGCAAAATATCTTTTAACCGACGTAGCGCCTCAACCTGTATTTGGCGAACTCGCTCACGGGTTAACCCAATTTCACGGCCCACATCTTCAAGTGTTGAAGGCTCATAACCGAGTAAACCAAACCGACGTGCCAGTACTTCGCGCTGCTTAGGATTCAATTCACCTAACCAGTCAATAATATGCGTATTCATATCATTGTTTTGCACTTCACCTTCAGGGCCCACATTTTTTTCGTCGGCAATTACATCTAACAATGCACTGTCATTCTCGCCACCAATAGGCATATCTACAGAAGCTATTTTTTCGTTTAGGCGAAGCATTTTTGTTACATCTTCGACCGGTCTGTCTAAGCTTTCTGCAATTTCTTCTGCGGTTGGCTCATGATCAAGCTTTTGAGTTAGCTCACGTGCTGTACGTAAATAAACGTTAAGCTCTTTAACAACATGAATAGGCAAACGAATAGTACGGGTTTGATTCATTATTGCCCGTTCAATGGTTTGTCGTATCCACCATGTGGCATAAGTAGAAAATCGAAAACCCCGTTCAGGATCAAACTTTTCAACTGCTCGGATCAGCCCTAAGTTACCTTCTTCAATTAAATCAAGTAGAGCAAGTCCACGATTGTTGTACCTACGCGCAATTTTTACAACTAAGCGTAAGTTACTTTCAATCATACGTTTTCGGGAGGCTTCGCAGCCTTTAAGCGATTTTCGTGCAAAAAACACTTCTTCTTCTGCACTTAATAGAGGGGAAAAACCAATCTCGCCTAAGTATAACTGGGTGGCATCGAGGTTTTTAGTGACTTCTTCTTTTACAAATACATCTTCATCTTCCACTTCATCAAGTAACTTCGTTGTCTCCTCTATTTTAGAGTCGTCAAACTTATCATCAGTGGGGGTTTTCTCAGCTTTTGCTACATCAGCCATAAGACTTCTCCTGAGCAAGCTATCAATAACTTTATGATTTAGGTCTGTAGTCGTTTTACAAGCTTTTGCTGTATTAGCCATGAGCCTTCTCCAGAACAGTCAATCAACACCTTCAGTTCAGGGTAGGTACTTAGCAGGGTTAACAGCTTTTCCTCGATAACGAATTTCAAAACGAAGTGCCGTTACTGAAGACTCTGAATTACCAATTTCTGCTATTTTTTGTCCCGCCTTCACTATTTGCTTTTCTTTCACAAGTAACGTTGAGTTATGTGCATAAGCACTTAGGTAATCATCATTATGTTTCAATATGATTAAATTACCGTAACCTCTTAGCGCACTACCCGCGTAAACTACCGTTCCTTTTGCAGCGGCGAGTACAGCAGTACCCTTTTTATTAGCAATCTGTAGGCCTTTGTAACCATTTTCCTTGTTAGAAAAGCGTTTTGTTATTTTACCTTTAGCAGGCCAAAACCAACTCAACTTTTTAGCTGAAGAACCTTGAGACTGACTAATTTTTTGGTTAGCTTGTTTTTGAACATACCTACGTTTTTTCGGCTTATCAAGCTCTTTCTTTAATTTTCTGTTACTTTTTTGTAAATTAGATGACTTTTTAGCGGGCTTATTTTGGTAAGTTTTTTGTGCAACCCTTGACCTACTTGGTTCTAAAAGGGATACAACCTGACCAGGAACAATAGTGTAAGGTGATGGAATTGAATTATTTTTTGCAAGTTCTCTGAAATCTTTTCCAGCACTAAAAGCAATCGAATAAAGTGTATCGCCTTTTTGTACCGTGTACTTGCCACCGTTAATATTAATCCGTGAGGGATAGTCATTAATATTATTATTTAAACTACTTACAGGAGCAGGAACATGGCGAGACGAGCATGCACAAAGCAAAACACTAATAAATAAAGCAACATAACAGCGTATTTGTTTATTCAATGTGTTTTGCCCTCTGTTTTAACATCGTTGCATTATGGCGATTATCGCAATAATGCGTACGCAACAGCGATTAAAGCAACCACTGCCCAGCCAAGTACTTCAATATATTGACGTAATTTTTGTTCCATTTTAACTCCACCCCACTTCATTAAAGCAGATACTAAAAAGAAACGCGCGCCACGCCCAATAGCCGAGGCAATAATAAAGGGTAAAAACGCCATTTGTAATACGCCAGCGCCAATGGTAAATACCTTATAAGGAATAGGAGAAAACCCCGCTATAAATACCACCCAAACGCCATAATCTTTAAACCATGCAAGCGCCGTATTAAATTTATCTTGCCATTGCATTTGCGCAATAAAGGGCTCTACAACCGGTTCAAACAACCAAAATCCAAGTAAATAACCCAGTACGCCGCCAAGCACAGAAGCAACCGTGGCAAAGCTTGCAAATCGCCATGCCTTACTTGGTTGCGCTAGCGACATAGGCGCTAACATTACATCAGGTGGAACTGGGAAGAAAACCGACTCGGCAAAACTCATCCCTGCTAAATAGCGTTCTGCATGGCGGTGTTTAGCCCACACTAACGCCATATCGTATAACTTGGTAAACAACTTCAAAATGAATTCCTATTCAATATCACCAGGGACTAAAGGTACAAATCTTACTGGCGCAATTACATGCTCTGTAAAGTTATCGCCTTGGCGAATAACCATGGTTAATTTTTGTTCTTCCTCACCAATAGGGGCCAGTAATACGCCTCCATCAGCAAGTTGTGCGAGTAACTCGGGGGGAATGGTGGTTGCCGCAGCAGTCACGATAATGCCATCAAATGGCGCTTGTGACTGCCAGCCTTGCCAACCATCGCCATGTTTCATGGTGACATTGTACAAATCAAGCTGGTGTAATCGGCGTTTAGCTTGCCATTGTAAGGCTTTAATACGCTCTACCGAATATACCTTATCAAAGGTTTTAGCCAAAACCGCCGTTTGATAGCCCGACCCTGTGCCTATTTCTAACACCTTATGTTGTACACCGGCTAATCGCATTAGCTCGGTCATGCGCGCAACAATATAAGGCTGAGAAATAGTTTGCCCTTGCCCTATCGGTAACGCGGTATTCTGATACGCTTTATGCTTGAGTACATCATCAATAAATATATGCCGAGGAATTTGCGCAATCGCTTTTAAAACCTCTTTGTCTTCTACGCCCTCGCGCTGTAATAAGTCTGAAAGTGCTTGTGCACTGCGAGTATAATTAGCCAGCACGGTTAATCTCCAACTCGGCTAACCACTCTCCCACGGCTTTAATACTGTCTTTGGCGGTCATATCAACGCTTAACGGGGTCACTGATGCATAGCCATTATTAACCGCATAAAAGTCAGTACCTTCACCGGCGTCGCTTTCAAGCCCTAGCGATCCATACCAAAAAATATCGCGTCCCCATGGATCGGTTTGCTTGGTCATAGTTTCTGCTTTGTGACGAGCCCCTAAACGAGTTACCTGAACGCCTTTAAGCTCAGAGAGCGGAATATCGGGAACATTAATATTAATGATCTGATCTTTGGGCAACGGATGTGAAGCAAGCCCTTTAATAATATTTACAGTAACGGCTGCAGCTGTTTCAAAATGCTCACCATGATGAGAGCACAAAGATACCGCAATTGCTGGTAAGCCTAAATGACGGCCTTCAGTCGCCGCAGCAACTGTACCAGAGTAAAGCGTATCATCGCCTAAATTACCGCCATGATTAATACCAGCAACAACCAAATCGGGTTTTTCATCCACTAATTGGTTAACACCTAAATGCACACAATCGGTGGGTGTACCGTTTACAGACATAAATCCGTTGTCGAGCGTTGTGGCACGCAGCGGATTCATTAGCGTTAGTGAATTACTAGCACCACTACAATTTCTATCTGGAGCAACCAGCGTTACCTCAGCAATTTGTGTTAATGCTTGATATAAAACAGCAATACCTTTGGCATTAACACCATCATCATTACTTAATAGAATCTTCATCTGCGTTATCCTTTTCTTTTCGCTCGCGTGGGCTGGCGTCAGTATAATCGACCAGTTCGCGCAGTAAAGCCGTTGCAAAACAGCCTTTGGGTAAGCCAAAGCTGAGTTTTAATGTGCGTTCATCAAGCGTTTCTATGCTTAGCTCTTGGGGGATTAAACGCAGCATTCTACGCTCGTTTTTAAGCCCTAAATCCCCTAAGCCATCACACCATGCTTGATACGGTGCCAACCATGTTTTTTCTTGTTCGGTTAAGCCTTTTTCACTTTTGCCCACCATGGGCGCCGACATCATAATGTCGCCAGAGGCAAGCCGTGCAATATTTTCATCACTTATCGCATCTTCAAAAAATGCATTACTGCCACTGAGCATAAATACTTCGCGGTGCATGGTTTTAGCAAGCCCATGCTCAGCCACGCGTAAACTAACAATTTGATTAAACACATGTGAACGCGCAGCAGAAATAATAATGCCTCGCAGCTTTTTATCGCGAATACGCTCACCGGCAAACATTTTTTCGGCCATCACTAGGTTGTGCCCATCACGACCAAAGCGCTGTTCACCAAAATAATTAGGCACACCTGCGCGTACCGCGTTTATACGGCATAAAATATCAAGCGGCTCGGTTACATTGCGCAAGGTAATAGTAAATCTATTTCCTTTGTGGCAACCGGTGCGCAATTTTCGCTCATGGCGCTGCTGCGATACCACAAACACGCTTTCACTGTTCAGCTCAGTAAAATCAATATGCTTTTTAATCGGTACTTTTACGCTAAACCACTGCGAGCATACTCCATGGCGGTCTTTCATACCGGCATAGCTTACATCACGTGGCGATACACCCGCTTTTTGTGCAATCAGCTTGGCAACATATTGGGTGTTTTCACCCTTTTTAACCACTTGCAAACACACGTGTTCACCACTGCCGGTAAACTCTATACCGAGATCCTCATCAACCATAAAGTCTTCTGCGGTGGTTTTAAAGTCGGCTTTGGAAAGCGGCGCGCCATATAAATAATTTAATTCGCTCATGCGTTTTGTTTGCTCATAATGACCACGGCATGGCTTGAAATGCCTTCTTTACGCCCCTCAAAACCGAGTTTTTCGGTAGTGGTAGCTTTTACATTTACCTGTGAAAGCTCGGCATTTAAATCACTGGCAAGGTTGCCACGCATCGCTTGAATGTGCGGCAGCATTTTTGGTGCTTGTGCCACAATAGTGACATCCGCATTGCCCAATACATAACCTTGTTGCTTAGCAAGGTTCACTACATGGCGAAGTAAAATACGGCTATCAATATTTTCATATTCACTGGCCGTATCCGGAAAATGCTTACCAATATCGCCCAGCGCTAATGATCCTAAAATAGCGTCACATAAGGCATGAATAGCTACATCACCATCTGAGTGTGCTAAAAAGCCTTGTGGATAATCAATTTTTTCGCCGCAGATAGTTAAAGGCCCTTGGCCTCCAAATTTATGCACGTCAAAACCATGGCCTATTCGTATCATGTTGCACTCTCATTATTTTGTTTTTGCAGTAAAAAGCCTGCTAAATCTAAATCTTCTGGGGTGGTAATTTTAATATTATCACTACGCCCTGCTACCAGCTTTACCGGCTTATTTGCCCACTCCATTGCACTGGCTTCATCAGTAATGGTTGCACCGCTGTTAAGCGCACTTTGCAATGCCGTTTTAAGCTCGTCGTATTTAAACAGTTGCGGGGTAAGCGCTTGCCATAAATCATCACGAGGCACAGTTTGCTGCGCATGGCTTTGCCCTCGTTTTATAGTGTCTTTTACTTTGCTGGCTAAAATGCCGCCTTCATCAGCCTGCATGCACTGTGCGATTAAGCGCTCTATATCAGCAATATCGACTAAAGGTCTTGCAGCGTCGTGCACCAAAACCCAAGCAGGTGGGTTGGCAGCTAAAAACAATAAACTGTTTAACACTGAATCTGCGCGCTCTTTACCGCCAATAGCACGCACAATGCGAGGATCAGCTAGCGTAAGGTCGTCAAAGTAGGGGTCGGTTTCGCTCAGAGCCACCACTATAGAGTTTAACTGCGGTAACTGCGATAACTTAGCGAGCGTATGCTCTAGAATGGTTTTCCCTGCTAAGGAAATATATTGCTTTGGTGTTGTGTGTTGCATTCGACTGCCAACACCTGCGGCAGGAACAATAGCAGCAATAGTTTGTTTATTTGTCATGGTGTTGAGCCGGTAAAACACGAATAAAGGTTTCGTCCGGTTTAATCATTCCTAATTCGTTGCGGGCACGCTCTTCAATGCCTTCGTGGCCGAGCTTTAAATCTTCTATATCCGCTTTTAATACTTTATTACGCTTTATTAGTTTTTCGTTAGTTTGTTGATGCGATGCCACCGCATTTTTTAAACGGGTGTAGTCTTGCACCCCGTTATGACCAAACCAAAGGCGATACTGGATAAAAAGTGCTAAGCACAACAAGCCAAATTGAAAAAATCGCATTAAACACTCCTTATTTTAATTTTTAATTATCTACTTATGCTAGCGGCCGCTTAACATTGCGCCAATTAATATTGGCAGCTAGTAACATTTCCCGTAGTGACAAAACCCGTGGCGTGCTACGCTTTGAAAACTGCCACTGGTGGCCACAACACGCCGCTGCAAGGCTCGTTTTACTAGGTTTAAGCAGTTGCGCACTTTGCTGCTCAAGTCCTTGGCCTAAAAAATCAAACCAGCCAAGTTCATTACAATGCAGTTGCGTATCAGCTACTTGATCAATGCTGTCTATTCTAACCCGAATTTGACCGTGACTTTGTAATAATACCGGAATTATTAGCCCTACTTTGGCATGCGCTTGATAAAAAAGTTCATTCGCTGAAGGATTAGCCTCTGGCGGTGTTGGTTTTTGCTTTTCAAGCCAGCCTCCATTTTGCGCATCAAGCGTAAAAGGCAATGGTGCATTAGCTACACGTGTTGCGGCACGTTCAATATAATAAGGCAGACTTTTTAATTGCCTGCGTAAACGGTCACCATTAGGTTCAGCCACTAAGCGCTGAACTTCACGCTGATAAAAAGCATTGCATAATTGTGCGTAAAGCACTTTTTCTGCATCAGTTTGCCACATTTCAACTTGCTGGCTTGTGTTAAACTGCTTATTTTTAGCAACCAATCGCTGTACTCAAAAAAACATTTTAATACTGTTTTATAACACAGTAATGCACAGTTTTTAAGCACTTGTAGTAATTTAAGCGCTTGGCTTTTCACCTAATTTTGCAATACCTGATTCTAAAAATTGCACCATAGTACTGCGCTTTTTACCTATTAATAAGCTGCCATCAGATAAAAACATAAAGTTTTGCCAGTTACGTTTAAACACATCAAATGTCGTTTCGATAATATTGTCGCGTGCCATGCAAAAATACACTGTGGTATTAGCCTGCCAATCTAAGTGGTTCAAAATAGCTTCTGGAAATTGCGGTTCTTCGCTTTCCCACGCATCTTCCCAATTAATTTCTTGGCTAAAGTTTTGCTCTTGCGCGCACCAATCGGTTTTATCAAAAAAGTCTGGATGATCATGTTCACGACTCACCATGGTTGTCCACAGTACGGCGGCACGCTCGCTGGTCATTGGTTTAATATTGGCTGCATCAATATCTGAAACCGGAATATCTTTGTGGCGAAATACCCAGGCTTTTTTGTAATCATCAAGAGAAATATAATTCATAGTATTGCTGTATTCTTTGGCATAATAAAAAGCGAAGGCAAATTATACAAGATAACAGACTATGACTACAGCACTAAAACTGGGTTTATATCGACACTACAAAGGCCCACAATATAAAGTTATGCATGTGGCGACCCACAGCGAAACCAACGAGCAGTTGGTTATTTACCAAGCCTTATACGGTGAATACGGCATATGGGCACGCCCACTAAGTATGTTTACTGAAACCGTAGAAAAAGACGGTAAAACTATCGCCCGTTTTGCCTACCTTGGTGAAGCCGATTAACTATGGCATTATAACGCATAATAATTACTGCTCAGACCAGATAAAGGATAACCCGTGCAATTTAATTCTACTGATAATTACATCGCAAGCTCAGCATTAAAACAGGCAGTAAACGCCGCTATTATGCTGCAAAAACCGCTTTTAATTAAAGGCGAGCCTGGCACAGGTAAAACCATGCTGGCCGAAGAGTTAGCGAAAAGTTTAGATACTGAGCTTATTCAGTGGCATATAAAATCAACCACTAAAGCGCAGCAAGGTTTGTACGAGTACGATGCGGTATCGCGTTTGCGCGACAGCCAGCTAGGTGATGAGCGCGTTCACAATATTAGCAACTACATAGTTAAAGGTAAGCTGTGGCAAGCCTTCATGTACGCTGAATTAAACGGCAAACGCCCAGTACTGCTTATTGACGAAATAGACAAAGCCGATATTGAGTTTCCAAACGATTTACTACTCGAACTCGATAAAATGGAATTTCATGTATACGAAACCGGTGAGCGCATTGTGGCTAAAGAGCGCCCTATTGTGATCATCACATCAAACAATGAAAAAGAGCTGCCTGATGCGTTTTTACGTCGCTGTTTTTTCCATTATATTGATTTTCCAAATAGCGACGAAATGCAGCAAATTATTGATGTGCACTACCCGCATGTTAAACAAGATTTAGTTCGCCAAGCATTAGAAGTATTTTTTAACTTACGCGAAGCCAACGGCCTTAAAAAGAAGCCATCCACCAGCGAGTTACTTGATTGGTTAAAACTATTAATGGCTGAAGATATAGACGCAAAAACCCTGCACGACAAAGCGCAAAAAGGCGGCTTAATGCCGATGTTTGGTGCGCTGCTTAAAAACGAGCAAGACATAAGCCTAATCGAAAAACTTGCGTTTATGAGTCGCCGTTAAGATGTTGATTGCATTTTTCTTCAAATTACGAGAATACCGCTTACCTGTGAGCCTGCGCGAACTACTCGATTTAATTAACGCTTTAAAACAAGGCGTTATATTTGCTGATGTAGACGCGTTTTATCATTTAGCACGCACTATTATGGTAAAAGACGAAACCCATTTTGACCGGTTCGATAAAGCCTTTAGCGATTACTTTAGCGGTATTGCCGACTTAGACCTACTCGAGAGCTTAAAACAACAACACAATTTACCGGAAGATTGGTTGCGTAAAGAGTTTGAAAAGCACCTAAGCGATGAAGAAAAAGCCCAACTAAAAGCCATGGGCGGGCTCGAAGAGCTAATGAAAACCCTAAAAGAGCGTTTAGAAGAACAGCAAAAACGCCATGCTGGCGGCAATAAGTGGGTAGGTACAGGCGGCACCTCGCCTTTTGGTGCATATGGTTATAACCCTGAGGGCGTTCGCATTGGTCAAGACGGCAGCCGCAATCGCCAAGCAGTAAAAGTGTGGGATAAGCGCGAATACCGTAACCTAGATTCTGACCGTGAAATTGGTTCACGCACTATAAAATTGGCGCTTAAAAAGCTCCGCAAATTTGCCCGTACTGGCGCAAGCGACACCCTTGATTTAAACGAGACTATTCGCGCGACCGCCAAGCAAGGCGGCATGCTCGATGTCAAAATGGCCCCCGAGCGCCACAACGCGGTAAAAGTATTGATGCTGTTTGATATTGGCGGTTCAATGGATGACTACATTCATACCTGTGAAGAGTTATTTAGCGCCGCCCACAGCGAATTTAAACACTTAGAATTTTACTACTTTCATAACTGCTTATACGAGCACGTGTGGCAAGATAACCAACGCCGCCACTCAAACGTTATTGACACCATGACGCTGATCAACAAGTTCACCAGTGACTACAAAGTTATATTTGTTGGTGATGCCACTATGGGCCCGTATGAAATTGCCTATCCTGGCGGCTCAGTAGAGCATTGGAATGAAGAACCCGGCAGTGCATGGTTAAACCGAATCACCAATCACTTTGATAAAGTCGCGTGGCTCAACCCACAACCCGTTGAACACTGGCCGTATTATCAATCAATTGATTTTATAAAGCAGCTAATGAATAACCGCATGTACCCACTGAGTTTAGATGGGATAAGTAGAGCGATAAAAGAGCTGAGTTGATAGTTAATATCTATGGCAGCTCAGTGCTAGCAGCAGAGCTTCGGGCGTGAACCTATAACTTTGTTGGGTGGCGCCTTCGGCTTAACCAACCTACCTTTGACGTAGGTCGGATAAGTGGCGAAGCCACGCCATCCGACAAAAAAGATAAATTTATTAGAAACAACCCGACTTACCGCGTTAATGAACAACCGCATGTACCCACTTAGTTTAGATGGGGTAAGTAAAGCGATAAAAGAACTTAGTTAATGTATTTTAAGTAGTTCATACACCATATTTTTGATGGTATTCACTGAGCATGAGTTCTAATTGCTTCTCGAAGACTTCAATGGATGGTTTTTTTCCACTTAACCGCTGCTGCTTTAGCCATTCAAGTAATTCAATCCTTACTAAATAACCGTCTTCAATGCAGTAACTTGGGTCTGAAAGCCAAATTTTTGGAGCCCCTAGTGAAGCTCCTGAATACCAGTGACAAATGGAATAGCCTTCACTTTCAAGCTTATCACTAAGTTGCCAGCTGTAAATCCACCAGGTAATCAGAAATAGAGGGAAGCATCCTATAATAACAAACAGCCCCCTTCGCATCGATTTCTCTGATATATCACCATACATTCTTTGATAAATCCCGTAGATGAGTACAAAAAAAGCGGGCATCATAACTATCAAAGGAATTACTACAGGTTTAATTTTTAACGAAATTACATTTTCAGCAATAAGACTTAATGTGCTAATTTCTAATTCAAAGCTGTAGGCATAGAGAGTAATGATTAAACATAAAACGCCTATAGAAAACCACCCCTTTTTAGGGTTGACAGGTGAGAGTTGATTAGCCGAACTTGCCATTTTAGTATCGTCTTCCTGAGTAAGGAATACCAAATAAGCGGTGTATAAACTCAATTGGATTGTTATCGTACATTTGCTCAGCCCTATCTAATTCATATTTTAACTGAGACACACTATTTTTTATATTCTCTTCCATTACTCGCAAGCTATTTGACATTTTTTTAGTCATTTCATCAGAATCAATAAACGCATATGTTAAAAGGGTAAGTACAGTACCAATGATAACTACTGCTACCATTGGGCCTATAGCGAGCATTGCGGCAGTACCGCCTACATAAGTTGAAATTAGTCCCCAAGCAATTCCAGACGATACAGCAGCAATACTTATATCTACAGCCATACCACCAATAAAATCATGCCATGTAGCTTTATCATTAATCATTTGCTCAATACTGTGAAAAAATGCTGAAATGATTATAGTGACAACAAAACCACCTTTAATGGCTTTTTCAACACCCAATTTACCAATTCCAAATGAAACAACTTTAGGATTATGTGCCAAATACTTGGTACCTGTTAAGTGTTTTCTCAGACCTGCATAACCTTTAAATATAATATGTGGCTTACCATTATAAGTCTTAATCTGATATTTAGAAAAAACGTTCCCACTACGACTCACTTCTAAAGCAAGAGCTCCAAGAGCTGCAACATCTAATGTAACTGGAACTGCCGCAGAATATAATTTAGCCGACTCTTTATACTTATTAATGGTATCCGAATTAATATTTGCTTTAACTAATATTCTCTCAATCCACTCACTGATTTGAAACTGGTTCATTCCATTCAATCTTTTTACATTAATAATAAAGTCAAAGAATTCAGTTGTATTCATTTGTACAAATGTATATTCATTTTTGCCAATAGCGGCCTGAATTTGTCTTTGTCTTTGTAATTGTTGAATAGCTTTTCTAGCGTGTGCAGACATGTTAAATTTCCTTATAAATAAATCCTAATATTTCACCACTGAATTAAAACAGCCATGAAAGTAAAACGTTTAATAGTGTACCTAAAAAAACTTGCCCCAGCAATTTTCGCCCTTAACCTTTAGACCAACAATAACCTAAACTAAAGATACCGATACTGTAATTTATAAAAATACTAAAAGAAGAAGCATGGCACTTCTTTTCATAATCAGAATAATTGTTTTTAATCCTCCTTATTAAATATAGTCGAGCATGAGCGCTTTAAGATTGGATATTATCAAATAGAGCCAAAGCTATTATTAATCCTATAACCTCCATTAAATTTATACCTTAAAGGTTGCTTAAAGCTCTGTTATGTCAGTAAAATCACATCAACTTCCAAACCACAAACGCCATAGCAAAACCAACCAAGTACACCAAGCCTAACCAGGTTAAGCCACGCAAAAGTAGACTGTGTTTAATCGCAGGCTCTGAGCGAACTAGGCTGAAGTTAAGCCATGCAAAAACCGGTGTGGTTACAAACGCAAGCGTCATGGCAAAGGTAAGCATGGGCCCAAGAGCTGATTTAAAAAATAAGATCACCGCCATACCGGCCAATGCTTGTAATATAAGCCACGTATTTAAGCTGTGTTTTGATTGCTTAAAACCTAGAAGTTTATGCGATTCGTTAAGTGTCCGGGCGTAACCGTCAAGCACGGTGAGTGTGGTGCCAAACATACACAAAAACGCGATGGCTGATACCAAAGGCCTTGCCCACTCGCCAATAGTAAGTGCATACATATCAATCAGCTGTTTAGCAAAGGCTACACCGCCAAGCTCTATATTACTGCTTTGCCCATATTGCACTAACGCACCTAAACTAAAAAATACCAGCGCAAGCCCGGCAGTTAACCAATAACCTACATTAAAATCGAATAAGCCTTGGCTTTTAGTCACACTTTGCTGAGTTTGTTTTTCTTTAAGCCACAACGAGCTCAGAGCCGAAATTTCAATAGGCGCTGGCATCCACCCCATTAAGGCAACCATAAAGCCTAACATGGCAAGTTCATACGGTGAGGGACCAACATAGTTTACAGGCGCTACAGGGCCGTTATTTATAGCAATAATTAATGCTGTTATGGTTGCTATAGTAAGTAGCCCCATAATAGCTTTTGCAACATTATCGAGTGCTTTAAAGTGCCCTAGTAATAATATAATTAAACACACAGCCGATATTAACCAGCACAATAAGGTAACGGGAATACTAATAGGTAATGCGTAGTGTAATAAGCTCGCAGTAAGCAACAATACGCCCGCGGTATTTACCACCGCGGCAATAATATTGAGGGCAATAAAACTGTAAAAATAGCCAGGCCCTTGGTTTTTATACCCTTCGACTAAACTATTTTTAGTAGCGAGTGTGTATTCCATACCAAAACGAAAAAACGGGTACTTTAAAACGTTAACCACCACAATAAGCCAAAATAGCTGCCAGCCAAATAATGCGCCAGCTTGAGTCGATGCAACTAAGTGTGAGCCACCAATGGCAGCGGTAGCCATTAAAATACCTGGGCCGAGCGCTCCTAACCGAGACTTCCATGTGCTTTGTGTGTACTGCATTAACTTCTCAAATTTGGTGTGTTATGTGCTTTTATTATTAATTTTAATCATTAATAAACTGTGTGAATGCATAACTTACCTAATTTACAGACAATAAAAAAGAGCCCTTAGGCTCTTTTTAAAAATAACACATTGTTAGTTATTAATTTAAATCCATCTCTTGGATGATTTCATGTGCTATTTCAGGTGTGGTACTTACAGGCTTTTCATGTAAGTTCGCTTTTATTTGCCCTTTACGATGCTTTAGTGCGGCATCGAGTTTTTTAGCTGCGCTGGAAATAGCTGGGTACATAACCTCGTTTTCCCCTTTAACCGATATTCGCGCACCTTCATAATTAGTACTAATTTCTGCTTGGAACTTGTGATGCTCTTTTGAAAGAATAATGTCGAGCGCTATCAATGATGGAAAATGACTCTCAATTTTAGAAAACTTTTCGTTAATGTGTTCTTTAATAGAATCAGTAACGTCAACATGGTGACCAGAAAGATTAATTTTCATAGGGTATCCTTTTTTATGTTACCTCATAGTTAGTATTGGGGGCTAAACGAATTAACACAAGAGAAAATAGCTAAATTTAGCAATTATTTATTACCCCACCTGATTTAGATCATTCATTTAGCATTAAGTATGCAAAAAGCCGCGTGATAGCGGCTTTTCAGAGGTGCTGATAATTCAACCAATTATGTAATTAATCTGTGTATGAACAACAATAATCTGCAAAATCACTTACTTTTACATGAAAGCTAACATTAGCATCAACATTAAATGACTCACCCGCATTAAATGTTTTCCACTCGCTTTCACCTGGTAATAACACATCCCACTGCCCTGCAAGTAATTCCATGCACTCTTTTTGGTTGGTATTAAACTCAAATTCACCGGGTTGCATAAAACCCAAGGTTTTCGCTTCACCATTTCCTAAAAGCACAGTTCGGCTTGATACTTTGCCATCAAAATATACATTGGCTTTTTTAACCACACTAACGTTATCGAACTTTGGCATGTTAACTCCTGTTATTAATTTATAATTTTGCTACCTCCACAGTGCCTGATACACAAAAGCCTTGCAAGTTAAGTGCTGTGAAAATTACTCACTTAGCAGCCAAAAGATTAAAAATGAACGACTTTATAGGGGAATTTGCTTCGAGCAACGGGCTAAACTTTTCGAACAGGTCTTTTAATGATTTGTGCACAAAGAGGACTATGAGACGCTACGCTTTAGAGAAGTGATCAAACAGCAGAATTGACTTTGTAATTTAGGTTTTGTATTGCCTCATTTTCTTCTCATTTACTTCTCTGTGTTCAAATAAATTTTTAATGATTTATGCACAAAGAGGGCTAGAAACACTGCGCTTTAGAGGCAGTGATAAAAGTACAACTCATAAAAAAGCCCGCTCTGTTTTACACAGCGCGGGCTTTTTTATGTTAAAGCAGTCGCTTAAAACAATGCGTTTGCTTTGTTAACGATGTTTTCTACGGTGAAGCCGAAGAATTCAAATAGCTCGTTAGCTGGTGCCGACTCGCCAAAGGTGGTCATACCGACTACGGCGCCATTTAGACCTACGTACTTGTACCAGTAATCAGCAATACCCGCTTCAATCGCTACGCGACGTGAAACGCTTGCTGGTAATACGCTTTCTTTGTACTCAGGCGATTGATCTTCAAACGCATCAGTACACGGCATAGATACAACACGTACCTTTTTACCCTGCGCACGTAGCTCTTTCGCAGAGTCTTGCGCTAGTTGTACTTCAGAGCCGGTAGCAATAAGAATAAGCTCTGGGTTGCCGTCACAACTTAGGATGTAACCACCCTTTTTAACGTCGCTTAATTGCTGTGCATCACGTGCTTGTTGCTCTAAGCCTTGGCGAGTAAAGATTAATGATGTAGGACCGTCTTTACGTTCAATAGCTTGTTGCCATGCAATTGCCGATTCAACTTGGTCACATGGGCGCCAATTGTAAAGGTTAGGCGTTAAACGCATGCTGGCAATTTGCTCTACAGGTTGGTGAGTTGGACCATCTTCACCTAAACCAATTGAATCGTGCGTGTATACAAAAATGCTTGGTTGCTTCATTAATGCAGCCATACGAACCGCGTTGCGTGCGTATTCCATAAACATTAAGAACGTTGCACCGTAAGGAATAAAGCCTTTATGAAGTGCAATACCATTCATAATTGCCGACATACCAAACTCACGCACACCGTAGTAAACGTAGTTACCACTTGCATCGTCTGCCGTTAAGCCTTTAGAGCCATCCCAAATTGTTAAGTTTGAACCTGCTAAATCGGCAGAGCCACCCATAAACTCAGGTAGTAACGGACCAAATGCGTTTAATGCATTTTGCGATGCTTTACGTGATGCTGGATTTGCTGGGTTTGCTTGTAACTGCTCAATATACGCTTGTGACTTTTCAGCCCAATCAGCGGGTAAATCTGAATTTGTACGGCGTTTGTATTCAGCTGCTAGCTCTGGGAATGCTTGCTCGTAGGCAGCAAATTTCTCATCCCAGCTTGCTTCAAGCTGTTGGCCTTTTTCTTTGTTATCCCACTGTGCATAAATGTCAGCAGGGATTTCAAATGCATCACCCGTCCAACCTAAGAACTCGCGAGATGCTTTAATTTCGTCATCACCTAATGGTGCGCCATGACAATCGTGGCTACCTGATTTATTAGGTGAGCCATATCCAATTACTGTTTTACAACAAATTAGCGTTGGTTTGTCAGTCACGCTTTTTGCTTCGCTAATTGCAGCACTTACAGCATCGCTGTTGTGGCCATCAACGTCGCTAATTACATGCCAGCCGTATGCTTTAAAACGTGCTGGTGTGTCATCGCTAAACCAGCCTTCAACTTCACCGTCGATTGAAATGCCGTTGTCATCCCAAAATGCCACTAACTTGCCTAGGCCTAATGTGCCAGCAAGCGAACAGGCTTCATGAGAAATACCTTCCATTAAACAACCATCACCCATAAATGCGTAAGTGTGGTGATCAACAATGTCATGGCCTTCACGGTTAAATTGAGCGGCTAATGCTTTTTCAGCAATTGCCATACCTACGGCATTTGTGATCCCTTGACCTAATGGACCCGTAGTGGTCTCAATTCCTGGCGCGTATCCATATTCTGGGTGGCCTGGTGTTTTAGAGTGCATTTGGCGGAAGTTTTTAATTTCGTCCAGTGGTAAATCATAACCACTTAAATGCAATAGAGAATAAATTAGCATTGAACCGTGACCATTTGAGAGTATAAATCGATCTCGGTCAGCCCACTCTGGATTTGTTGGGTTATGTTTTAGATAATCGCGCCATAATACTTCTGCGATATCAGCCATGCCCATAGGGGCTCCAGGGTGACCAGATTTGGCCTTTTGTACTGCGTCCATTGACAAGACGCGAATAGCATTTGCAAGTTCTTTGCGAGATGGCATGAATTCTCCTACCTTTATATGTATTTGCGCGGGTATTTATATACCTCCATTCTTACTTATTGTAGGGGCTGTGTGCAATTAAAAACCCATAAAAATAGGACATTATGAATATTTTTTAAGAACCTTTTACTATTATATATTTTATTTAGACGTCTAGGCGTAAAAAAACTATGCAAGTTCGCTTGTTTTAGATAAAATACGCGCCTTAATTTTTTAGCGCTAATACCGACGTTTGTGAAGCGCAATATTTGTGAGCATAATTACAATGGCAAAACATTTATTTACTTCTGAATCTGTTTCTGAAGGTCATCCGGATAAAATCGCCGATCAAATTTCTGATGCGGTACTTGATGCTATCCTAGAGCAAGACTCTCATGCCCGTGTAGCGTGTGAAACTTACGTTAAAACCGGTATGGTTATGGTTGGTGGTGAAATCACTACTAGCGCATGGGTTGATATCGAAGAAATTACACGTAAAACAGTACGTGAAATTGGTTACACACACTCAGATATGGGCTTTGATGCCGATTCGTGTGCAATTTTAAACACTATTGGTAAACAGTCTCCAGACATTAACCAAGGTGTTGACCGTACAAGCCCTGAAGAGCAAGGCGCTGGCGACCAAGGCTTAATGTTTGGTTACGCATGTAACGAAACTGAAGTATTAATGCCTGCTCCAATTACTTATTCTCACCGTTTAGTGCAGCGTCAAGCTGAAGTTCGTAAAAGCGGCGAGCTTAACTGGTTACGTCCAGATGCAAAATCACAAGTTACATTTGCATACGAAAATGGCAAGCCAGTAGGTATTGATGCCGTTGTACTTTCTACTCAGCACAGCGAAGATGTATCGCAAAATGACTTAGTAGAAGCGGTAATGGAAACAATTATTAAGCCAGTACTTCCTGCTGAGCTTATTACTAGCGCAACTAAATTTTTCATTAACCCAACGGGTCGTTTTGTTATTGGTGGCCCAATGGGTGACTGTGGTTTAACTGGTCGTAAAATCATTGTAGATACATACGGTGGCATGGCTCGTCACGGTGGTGGTGCTTTCTCTGGTAAAGATCCATCAAAAGTTGACCGCTCAGCGGCTTATGCTGCACGTTACGTTGCTAAAAACATTGTTGCTGCAGGCCTTGCTGATAAGTGTGAACTTCAAGTGTCTTACGCTATTGGTGTTGCAGAGCCTACTTCTATCAGTGTTGAAACATTTGGCACAGGTAAATTAGAAGAAGCGCGTTTAATTGAACTTATTCGTGAACACTTTGACTTACGCCCTTACGGTCTAATTCAAATGCTTGATCTTGAGCGCCCTATTTATCTTCCAACAGCGGCTTACGGCCACTTTGGTCGTGACGAATTCCCATGGGAACGCACAGATAAAGCAGACGCACTTCGCGCAGCAGCTGGTCTATAAGCCACTTAGCTAATATTTAAACGGCCCTTTTTAGGGCCGTTTTGCTATGTGTACTAAGTTAGTCGTAAAACAGTCTCGAACTGTTTAACATTTTAGGTATATACTCTGCTTATACAATAAAGCGTATTAGGGATAAAAAATGGCCGACAATTTTCGTGTTATATTTGTAGGACTTGCAGAAGGTGCAGACAGCCAAGCAGTGACCACTGCACTGACAGAAAAGCTGAAAACCTCGCCAGAAAAAGTGGCTGCTTTTTTTGATGGCAAACCGTTATTTGCCCCTTGCCCCAAAGATAAAGCACTCAAGCAAGCTAAGTTACTTTCAACGCTGGGGATTAAAAGCAAACTTCAGCAAGCTGCGGCTACACAAACGGCACCTCAAACAGCTTACGACAGCCAGCGAGATCAGCGCTTATTTGACGCCCTAGATTACATTACCAGTAGCCTAATTCGCCTTGAAGAAAAACTAGAAGATATTGAGCAACGCCTCCCTGAAGTTGAATTATCATTACCTGATGAAAACAATGAAGTATGGGAAGATGACGATTTAATGCTTGATGAGCCCCTCTCTACTGAGCCCAAAAAACGCGGCAACCTTGTTTTATATTCGCTGATTTCTACAGCCGTAATATTGCTTATTGTACTTGCTATGTACTTATTATTTCCTAATTTATTCTCTTTTTAATTACGGTTAAGCTATTTAATGAGTAATAATCGCGCACAAATAAGACACGATATTCGTAAAGCACGTAATAACCTATCAAAAAAACAGCAAGAATTAGCCGCCGAATCGCTTAAAGTGAATTTTATTCAACACTTAAAAAGCATAAATTCGGCCAAAAAAAGTCATATCGCGCTTTATTTAAGTAATGATGGAGAATTAGATACCTCATTGTTAATTAATGAATTATGGAACACTGACCAGGCTATTTACTTGCCCGTAATTCATCCATTTAATGGGGCTAATTTACTATTTCAACGCTATGAAAAAAACTCACCCATGAGAGCAAATCGCTATGGTATCTTGGAGCCTAAGTTGAACTGCTCTCAAATATGCCCCTTACCTGAGCTTGATTACGTTCTAATGCCATTAGTGGCATTTGATAAATTTGGTAATCGCCTTGGAATGGGAGGTGGGTTTTACGATAGAACATTGGCACGTTTATACGAACAACACTGGCAACAACCGCAACTTATTGGCCTCGCACATGCGTGCCAACAAGTCGATGAGTTACCGATTGAATCGTGGGATGTACCACTAAAAACGATCATAACACCCGATAAAATCTACTGTTGGTAACAACTAACCTTGTAAACTAACAGCCTATTTTGACACCAATGAGCAGACAACAATGACACAAGATGAATTAAAAAAAGCAGCTGCGTGGGCTGCACTCGAGTTTGTAAAAGAAAACACCATAGTAGGTGTAGGTACAGGCTCAACCGTTAATCACTTTATTGATGCCCTAGGCACAGTTAAAGACACCATCGTTGGTGCAGTATCAAGTTCAGAAGCATCTACAGCGCGCTTAAAAGAGCTTGGCATAGAAGTGTTTGAGCTTAACGATGTAGCAGCACTTGATGTATACGTTGATGGCGCAGATGAAATTAACGCCTTAAATGAAATGATCAAAGGCGGCGGTGCGGCGCTTACCCGCGAAAAAATAGTGGCAGCTGTAGCAAAACAGTTTGTATGTATTGTTGATGATACAAAACTAGTCGATACCTTAGGAGACTTCCCTCTTCCGGTTGAAGTTATTCCGATGGCACGTAGCTACGTTGCCCGTGAATTATTAAAACTAGGTGGTGACCCAGTTTATCGCCAAGGTGTAGTAACCGATAACGGCAACGTTATTTTAGATGTACATAATTTAAAAATTACCCATGCTAAACAGCTTGAAACACAAATAAATCAAATTGTTGGCGTAGTCACCAACGGCCTATTTGCAGAGCGCGGTGCTGATAAAGTAATTATCGGCACTAAAAATGGGCCACAAATTAAATAGGATATGGTTATGAGTAAGGTATCGTTAGCAAAAGACAAAATTAAAATTCTCTTGCTTGAAGGTGTTCACCAAAGCGCTGTTGAAACGCTAAAACGTAACGGTTATAGCAATATCGACTACGTTAAAACATCGTTGCCAGAGGACGAACTTATAGAGCGCATTAAAGATGTGCACTTTGTAGGGCTTCGTTCTCGTACTCATATTAACGAATCTGTATTAAACGCAGCTGAAAAGCTAGTTGCTGTAGGTTGTTTTTGTATTGGCACAAACCAAGTAGATTTAAACGCAGCGCGTGAGCGTGGTATTGCGGTATTTAATGCACCGTTTTCAAATACTCGCTCTGTAGCTGAGCTTGTACTTGGTGAAATATTGCTGTTATTACGTGGTATTCCACAGCGTAATGCCGCTGCCCATCGTGGCGGCTGGTTAAAAACAGCTAATGGCTCGTTTGAAGCACGCGGCAAAACCTTAGGTATTATTGGTTACGGTCACATTGGAACTCAGTTAGGTATTATGGCTGAAAATATTGGTATGAACGTGGAGTATTACGACATTGAAGACAAACTATCTTTAGGTAATGCTACACAAGTACATAACTTAACGCAGCTGTTGCAACGCGCTGATATTATTAGCTTACATGTTCCAGAGACACCGCAAACTAAAAACCTAATTGGTACAGCAGAGCTTGCCGTGATGAAGCAAGGGTCTATTTTAATTAATGCTTCTCGCGGTACTGTGGTTGACATTAACGCCCTAGCTGAAGCACTAACAGAGAAGAAACTTAGCGGTGCAGCCATTGATGTATTCCCAGTTGAGCCTAAATCAAACGATGAAGAGTTTATTTCGCCACTACGTGAATTCGACAACGTTATTTTAACGCCGCACATTGGGGGTTCTACTCAAGAAGCACAGGAAAACATTGGTATTGAAGTAGCAGGTAAACTCGCTAAGTACTCAGATAATGGCTCAACCATTACTGCAGTTAACTTCCCTGAAGTATCATTGCCTGAACTTGCCAACCGTAGCCGCTTGCTACACGTGCATCACAACCGCCCTGGCGTGCTAACGCAAATTAACCAAGCGTTTGCTCAGCACGGTATTAATATTGCCGCACAGTACTTACAAACGGATGAAGCGATTGGTTACGTGGTTATTGACGTAGATACCGTTCAATCTGAAGTAGCACTAAAAGAACTTAGTGCCGTTGAGGGCACAATTAGAGCTCGTATTCTTCACTAAATAATCAGCTATCAGCTATCAGCTATCAGCTATCAGCTATCAGCTATCAGCTATCAGCTATCAGCTATCAGCTATCAGCTATCAGCTATCAGCTATCAGCTATCAGCTATCAGCTATCAGCTAAAATAATAAAAGCCGTACTTGAATAATCAAGTACGGCTTTTATTTACTGCCACTTTATTTGTATATTTTTGCTTAATGAGCTTTTTACTTGCAGATGATTAGTCTCAATTAATGCAGTTGTGTTCTCTGTAATCTGGGCAAATAAACCGTCCGCCTCGCAACTTATATTATCCAACCCTATCCATGCATTTCGATTGGAGTTCTTAGCGGCATATAAACAATGATCAGCAATGTCAACGACCCGCTCCCAACTCAATGCTTGAGGCCTATTGGGTAGAAATGGGTAGCTTGCAAACCCAATAGAGCAGGTTTTATTAATCGTTTCGCTATCACTAATTTTAAAAGCGTGTTTTTCTATAGCCGCTCTAAGTCTTTCGGCTAATTCAGCGGCATTATTACGTTCTGAAAAACGTGCAACGACTAAAAACTCCTCTCCGCCCCATCTAACACAATAATCTAACTCTCTAAATATCTGCTTTAAAACGTCCTTTATCTGCATTAATACGGCATCTCCGGCAGTATGGCCATAAACATCGTTAACTCGCTTAAAGTGATCAATATCAATAAGGAAAAAAATTAGATCGGCATCTTTAATAGTTGCTAGTGTTTTTTGCTCGCTGTGTTCAAAGTATTTACGATTGACCAGCTCTATATCAGCAAGTAAGTTATTGGCTAAAAATCGTCTATTGTAGAGTCCGGTTAATTCGTCGATAACACTTAACTTTACTAACTCTGCATTCGCTTGTTGTAACCCTAAAGTACGCTCTGCCACTTTAAGCTCTAGTTGCTCGTTTACTTTTTTAATAAAGTGCACTTTTTTATATTGCGCGCGCACAAATAACCAAATAGCCAACACAACTAAGACTACATAACCGGTGTAAGCCCACCACGACAACCAGGGTGGCGGTAGCACTTTGATTTTTAATGCTGTAGCAGTTTCATTCCAAACCCCATAAGGATTACTCGCTTTAACACGTAAAATATACTCCCCAGTAGGTAAATTAGTATAAGTTGCACGACGGTTTTTATAATCCGTTTTTATCCACTCGTTATCTAAACCAGCCATTTGAAATGCATATTGGTTTTTTTTCGAATTAGAAAAATACAGACCACTAAACTCAAAAGTAACTAAGTTTTGCTTATGAGTTAACGTTATTTCAGAAGTACTGTGAATTGCTTTTTCGAGGCTATATCC
The DNA here is from genome assembly GCF_013394125.1 of Pseudoalteromonas sp. Scap25. GTDB lineage: Bacteria > Pseudomonadota > Gammaproteobacteria > Enterobacterales > Alteromonadaceae > Pseudoalteromonas. The sequence goes on from NZ_CP041327.1 coordinate 2,588,604, forward strand.
AGATCTAATGTTATTCACAATCTCTGTTTGGGTAGCCGTTTTACGTTTAACTTCACCTACTGGTACCGACTTATTCGACAGCAACATATCAGTAAAAACCACCTTTGGAGGTCGACTATCAATTTTAATATCATTTGGATAAAAACGATTAAACCCGTTAATACCACCAAAAAACAACTCGCCCGTTTTACTTTTAAATGAGGCATCTGCATTAAATTCATTGCTCTGCAAGCCGTCGCTAACGTTATAATTTTTAAAGCGTTTTGTTTTAGTATTTAAGTGCGAGAGTCCTTGGTTAGTGCTCAGCCAAATACCAGTATTATCTTCTTCAATTCGGTAAATGACATTATTTGCTAAGCCATCTTCTTCAAAATAATGAGTGAAACTTCCCGTTGCCTTATCAAGTAAATTTAAACCACTGGCTGTCCCTACCCAAATATTACCTAAATGGTCTTCTTTGATTGCGTAGACGGTATTATGACTTAAGCTTCGAGGGTTAGTATCTTGATGAGTGAAGTGAGTAAACGTTTGTGTATCAGGATTAAAATGATTAATTCCTTTCCATGTACCTAACCAAAGGTGACCACGACGATCCTCGGTGATCACTCGGATGGTATCATCATTTAAACTATTACTATTATTTGGATCATGATTGTAGTGAACAAACTGCTCTGTAAGAGGATTAAAACGACTCAATCCTTGCCATGAGCCTAACCATAAATATCCATCGCGATCTTCTGTTATTACACTAATAGCTTCTCCACGAACACTATTTATATTACTTGGATCATGGCGGAAGTGCTTAAATTTCTCTGTTGAAGGATCAAAACGACTTAACCCTCCTTGATCGGCCCCAAGCCACAAATAGCCTTGCTTATCTTGGGTTATTGCGTAAATACGATCGTCGTTTAAACTGTTGCTGCTGGTGTCATCATGTCGATAATGAGTAAACTTCTCAGAAGCTGAATTAAATTTATTAAGCCCACCTCCCCATGTACCTATCCATAATGACCCCTCACGGTCTTGGGTAATTGCTCTGATCATATTATGGCTAAGGCTGTAAGGGTCTGTTCTTTGGTGGTTGTAATGGGTAAACTGCCTAGCAATTGAATTTGAACGATTGAGACCTCCGCCGTCCATTCCTACCCACAAGTTATCATGCTGATCGTAAATAATTGCTCTAACAATATCGTTGCTTAAACTATTAGGATTTGTTGCATCATAACGATAATGAGTAAATTGTTTCTTGGTAATATTAAAATAATTAAGCCCACCACCTAGCGTAGCTAGCCATAGATTACCTTGTTTATCGGGCGTAATTGCATCGACATTGTTATCACTTAAACTGTTGTCGTTATTTGATTGATATTTATAATGGGTAAACTTTTTTTCTACTAAATTAAAATAACTTAAACCGCTACCACGTGTTCCTATCCACAAGTTATCTAAATCATCTATATGAATGGCACTAATAGTATTATTGCTAAGACTATTTATTTGATTAGGCTGATGACTATAATGGCTAAACAGTCCTGTTTTTGGACTGAAATGGTTAAGGCCCCCATTCCATGTTCCTATCCAAAGTGAGCCGTTATCATCCGAAGTTATAACACTAATCGCGTCATCGCTAATACTATTTTTAGTATCAGCTTGATGGCGATAATGAGTAAACTTTTTGGTACTGGGGTTAAACCGATTCAGGCCACCTTTATCTGTTCCAATCCATATATTGCCTTGCGAGTCTTGGGTAATAGCGTGCACTGAGTTATCGCTTAAACTATTTGCATCGTTTGGATCATGCATATAACGGATAAACCGCTCAGTAGTAGGATCAAAACGGTTAATACCACCTCCTCGTGTGCCTATCCATAATTCACCGTCTTTACCTTGAGTAATTACCTTAATATAGTTATTTGATAACGAATACAAATCATCTTTCTGTTTTTTAAAGACCTTAAACTCATAACCATCGTAACGCGCAAGGCCTTCCTCAGTTCCGATCCATAAAAACCCTTGCTGATCTTGTAAAATCGCTTTTGCACTGCTTTGTGGTAACCCATTTTCTATTGATAAGCGCTCAAAACGCACAGCAGGACCTGCAGCTAATACAGATGGGATCGAAAACACAATAACAAGCCACATTATGCACAAATACTTTATTTTTTTACTCAAACAGAAAACTCCAATTACCAGGGGCTGTTGTATTTCAGAATTAAAACTTGTTTCACCGAGGGGAGACTTTATCACGCTACGAGTTGGTAACTTAGTAGGCGAAGAAAATAAGCAGGCAAAGCTGCAGCGTCAAGCCCATGTCCCTTAGCAGAATCCAAGCAATCACCTTTCATTTAAAATAGTAGGTTACTTTACAAATATATATAATATTTAATTAATAAAGACACAAAAAAGCGCGAGCTAAACTCACGCTTTCATTATTTAACATGTAAAGTCTGGTTAATAACTAGTGCTTATTTGCCTTTAACTTCTAAGTTTATAAACTTAACCAGCTCTTCAGGTTGCCCTGCTAATATCATTAGCTGCTGATTTACTTCCATCATGGTTTTACCTTCCGGTAGTTTAGCCGAGACACTAAGCGAATTTAGGCCTTTAGCAAAGTCAGTTAATGCTTGTGCTATTTCTTCGGTTACCGGCGCTTGTTGTAACTGTTGAGCCAGCATCATTTGCATTTGCTCTAGTGTCATACCTTGTTTGGCTAGCTCACTTTCTAGCAAGGTACTTAACTCACCTTGATTATCGAGCATTACACTCAAAGTACGTGGCTCTAACTTGCTCATTGCTTGCATAATAAGTGTTTGCTGTTGTAACTCTTGCTCATAAGTAAGCGGGGTATCACCTGCTGTTTGCTGAGCTTTGCTTATTTCTAGTGAAGCATCCATAAGCGCTTTAGAATTAGCCAGTCCCATATTCATATCAATGCTGGCAATATCGTTGGCGTGTAGTTTAACAACTATATCGCTGTTTCCAGATTGTTCATCGTAATCTAATGATGAGTGTAAATCATAACTGGCCGAGGCAAGTTGTGTATTTGTATCTGCTGGCAGTGTAGCGACAAAACCTTCATCAAATTGGAAATTCTTTAGTGTAAAAGCAGTATGTGGCGATATTTTATCGGTTTCGTAACCTGTTACTTCCACATGCTCAACTGTGGCAATATTTTTACCCTCAGGGCTAGTCACTTCTATATTGCTAATAGCAACACTATTTGAAATAACACTCGCCGATAGCTCTGCATAGTTAAAGCTTGCACCTGTTTGCTCGCTAACCAAAGCCAACTGCTTATCAACCTCAGCGCGTACCTCTTGGGTTGCTACATAGTTTGCATAGCTTACGCCACCCACACCTGCAGCAATAATCGCGGCTGTAATCACTAATTTCTTCATGTTATTTCCTTATTCTGTATATAAGCGGTATTACTCTAAAGAGTAACATTGCTCGGCAGTCGCTGTAAGCGTTAATTTATTAAGCTAAGTAGCTCGTGCACTGTTTTAACTGGCGTTATTTTAGCACCTAGCCCTTCCATGGATTTATGGTAATTACGAAATGGGATAAATATTTCAGTAAACCCATGTTGCGCCGCTTCTTTAACACGGGGCACACCACTGTCGATTGGGCGTACATCACCATTTAAACTTAACTCTCCCATAATACAGGTGGTTCGTGGAACAACGAATTCGTTTAAACTACTCAAAAGTGCAGTAACAAGCGCTAAGTCAATACAGGTTTCTGATTCATCAATTTTTAAACCACCGACAATATTAAAAAACGTATCGTGGAATATTTTGGTTTTAGTGTGCTTACGTAAAATACCGGTAAGCATTTTAATCCGATTCATATTTAAACCAACACATACTCGCTGTGGAAACTCTGCCTCGGTTTCTGTGGTTAAACACTGAATTTCAAGTAGTAAATTACGATTTCCCTTACGAATACAGGTAATCGTCGACCCTGGTGACTCGGTGGTTGAACCCGATAAGAAAATTTCACTGGGGTTATCAACACTGAGCATTCCGCGTTCACACATTTTAAAAATACCGACAGTATCTATATCACCAAAGCGATTTTTATTAGCGCGTAGGGTGCGCACTTGACCATCGTTGGTATCAATATGTAACAGTGCATCAACTATATGTACTAGAGTTTGCGGGCCGGCTATTTCATTATTCTTATTTACGTGAGCAATAATAAACATAGTCACGTCGTTTTGCTTACAGTACTGTGTTAATGCCTGAGCAGCACTTTTCACCTGAGAAGGCGAACCAGGGCTACCATTTGCGGTATCGGTAACAACTGCTTGAATGGAGTCAATAACGGCAAATTTAATTTTGTTTTTATCAAGCTCTTCAATAATAGTTTCAACACTGGTCTCAGACAGTAAATAAAGTTCATCTTCGTTGTAATTAAGCTTTAACCGGTTAACCCTGTTTTTAAACTGCGACAGGGACTCCTCAGCAGTACAGTAAAGTGATGGCATACGCTGAGACATTCTTGCCACTAAATCAGATAGCAGCGTTGTTTTACCCGCCCCAGGATCGCCAGAAATAATATTAACTGAGCCGGTGGTTACACCGCCACTTAGCACACGATCTAGTTCACCAATTTCGGTAAGCTGTTTTTCAGCCTCTGCAGTGGCTACATCATTAATCTTTTTAGAACCACCACCAATGCCGCCTGCATAGCCACCTACACTTGCACGAGCAGCTACCTTTTTGTTTTGCCCTGCAGAGGGTTTAAACTCTGCTAAAGTGTTCCACGCGCCACAGCGACACTGACCTTGCCAGCGTTGATAGTTCATGCCACATTCTGTACAAACAAACTCTACTCTTGCCGCTTTAGCCATTTAAACCTTACCTACTATTCTTTATTTTGAAATACACAGTGTTAAGCGCTTATTTTGCCATTGCTGGCTCTACCTTAGCAACAACGTCTTGTGGATCAGCGCATTTAGTATCACACTCACAGTATGCTAATGTAGTTTCACTTAACCTACTTTAGGGCATGTTTCTTGCTTTAAAAAACTAATTAACCCTTGCCAATTAATTGGCTATTAGAGAATAACAATAAATAACCTGAACTCTGGTTAAGATATTTACTAACATATTGAGTCAAAATAGATATTTGTGCTTATTTTTCTCTAGCTAGAGATTTTTAGTGAAAACAAGGCGAAATTACGCGTCAATAGCTAGCCTATTGCAAGTAAACTCAACGCAGTTAGCGCTGAAAATAGCTGCTTGAGATGGATTTATTATCCGGAGTTCAGGTTAAAAACAAAGTATAGTTACGCATAGTATTATGGCCGCATTTGGCGGCTTTGCGAGATTCGATTTATTAAATATTCTAATAAAGAATTGTAACAGTATACCTACTTTTTAAATTAGACGGTGACGATTTATAAATGGCTGATGACGTATTGCTTAAGCATGAAGCGCTTGTAGATGAATTAAAACAGTATTTAGGAAATCCTAAATTTGATCTCATTTTCAAGACAAAAACCGCCGAGTTAACTAAACCCGAGCAGTTTTTAATAAAAATGGAAATGTCGCGTTTATCTCAGCCGATAGACCGTTTTATTGATCTGCGTAGTTTAGTCACTGGTCAAGTAAAACCTTATGAATACAAAGGCAAGCAGCACTTTATGGATGACACCGCTATTGAAGTATTTGAAGCGGCTATAAAACAACATAAAGATTACACTCTTGCAGTATACGAAGCGGTAATGAATACCGAAAATAATTATCGCGTATTACAACAAAAATCAACGACTACCCCACCTAAAGAAATTGAATCATCGCGCGAATTGTCTACCGATGTAATTAAATTTGCAGCTTATGAAAATCGCAGTGAAGAGCGGATGAATTACTCAATTAAAATTACTATTGAGTATGACGGACAAGCAAAAATCGATGCAAGTACCTCTGATATTTCAATCAGTGGCTGTAAAATTAAGTTAGCGTCGCGCTATCGCTTAAAAAAAGGTCAGCTTATAAATATGCACCTAGTAGGCTTAGAGCAAGATTTTCAGCTTGGCCTCAAAAGTGGCGTTAAATATGAAGTCGTTGCAATAGAAAACACCTCAGAAGAATTTAATCATATCCGCTTGAAGCGTACATTTGAAGAAAATAACAGCGCGTTTGATCGTTTTTTAGAAAGCTTTATTCATGGCAATAAACGCCGTTATAAAGTGAATTTAGATAACACCCTCGATGCAGTTATTTCTAAAGGGTATGAACAATATTATATACCTAGGGTTAATTCTTTATATGTTTTTATTAGCCAGCAAAACGGCGTTTATTATCCTAGCCTGAGCTTAACTACTGAAAACAGTTTATTTATTCAGCGTTATTTTACTGATGAACGCAAAAAATCATGCCTTTACAATGTGTTAAATCATAAGCGTATTCGTACCTTGGCGCTAAAACCGATTGCAGTAAAAGAAGAGTATTTGTATACCTTTACCCATGTCTCTGCAGGAAAAATTTATTATTACTCAGCCACTCGCTCAGAGCTTGAGCAACAAGCAAAATTAAAAGCGTTATTTTTTGGTTTTGGTAGCCGAAGAGACAGTTGGCGCTGCTTTAAATTACAACTAATGCCGAGTCATACTGAAGATGCTTATATTCCTTTATCTTTACCTAACTCTTTAGGCAAAGATATTGAAAAACTAAATAAACCACCTTCACCACGTGTTGAAGGCGCAATAAAAGACGTTAAGTATTTAATGCTACTTACCCAAGTTGGTAATGAGCATGAACAACAACATTATCAACAATATGAATTTGATAAAGCCTTAGCCAATAAATTGAAATATTTTGGCCACAGTAAGCACGCATCGCCACCGGAACTTAATACTGTGCCTCTAGAGTATGTAAATCTTCGCTCTAATAAACGCTATTTATACAAAACTAATGTTGTGATTAATACTCGTGATGCGGTATTACATGGGCATACCCGTGATTTTTCAATATTTGGCTTACAGCTAGAGTGCAATCAAGAAGTGAACTTTAAAAAAGGCGATATTGTTTCGTTATCATTTCCTGATTTGCAAAAAATTACTAAAAACTATTCATTAAATCTTATTCAATATGAAGTAATGGCTGTGAGTAAATCGCTGACTACCATTAATTTGAAAGCGTATGTAGATAAAGGCTCATCTCATACTGGGGTCGATTTTTTTACTCTTTTAATAAGTAGCAATAAACAAAAATTAAAAGTAGCAGAAGAATCACCTAAAGTACCCGGGCTTTCTACAGCACTTAGAAATATGGTAACCAAAACGCTTTGCCAGTTTCCGATTTATTTACATAAATCAATGGCGCATTTTGAAATTGGCGCTATGGGATTTGGTTTATATCCAAGCCCACTGCATATTATTTTGCAAAATTTTTCCTTATTAAATGCTAAAACAGACTTATCGGATATTATTACTAAAGCGCATATTATTGATGTGATCACCCCTAATATTAAAGAGCGTACCCGCCAAGATCCGCCATTAGAGTTTAGTTTAATAATTAACTTTGATCCTAAAAAAGATAATATAGCGGATGCTATTACCAGCCAATGTGTTTTAGGTACTGACTGCAGCGAGTTTAAACAGCAAGTAAGAAAAGGGCTTAAATCTGAGCTGATTTTTATAATGCGTTTATATATTTCACGCACTGGTCGACTCGATACTGACTACCTAGCAAACGAGCTAAAATACGTCAGCCAATACGCAATTCACAAGGCCAAAGACTTAGAGGATGCTTTGTGGTCTGTATCAGGTGTTGGCGATATTATTGATGTCAGTGATGAAGCGCTTGAGCATTTAGCGCTCAACCAACAACAGGTTGAGCAAATGTCTAGACGAAAGCTCATCTGGTTAAATCGTTTACGTTAAACCTTTGATGTGTTTAGCGGAACCGCCAGCATATATAACAGTTGCAATAACGAGCCTTGGCAAATAGCTGCTTGGGCTTGCTCAACTACTTTTGGTTTACCATGTACAGCAACGCCTAAGCCAGCTTGAGCCATCATTTTTAAATCGTTTGCGCCATCGCCAATGGCAACCGTTTGGCATTTTTCAAGCCCCAGCTTTTGTTGTAGCGAGTTTAAAACAACCGCTTTTTGCTCAGCATCAACAATCCCACCTAACACTTTACCTGTTAGTTTATCGTCTTTAAATTCAAGCACATTGGCATGCACTTCATCTAAATTAATCAGCTCCTGTACTCGCTCAGCAAACGGCACAAAACCGCCCGATGCAATCGCTAAATACCAATCATGGTGTTTTAAAATTTGGCATAACGCTTTAATACCGGGCATTAAAGGCAGTGTACTTTTAAGCTCATCAATTAAACTCTTTTCAATGCCTTCAAGCTTAGCAACACGCTGATATAAGCTTTCACTAAAATCAAGCTTGCCTGCCATTGCCTGCGCGGTCACGCTGGCAACCTCGTCATATACATTCGCCAAGCGTGCAATTTCATCAATACACTCAATAGTAATGGCTGTTGAATCCATATCCATTACTAATAACCCAGGTTTTTGTAAATCAGGGGGACAGGTTACTTGCACTAACTGACACGCCAAGGTATTTGCAAAAGTTTGAAGTTCAAGTGGATTTATTACACGCTCTGCATTTTCTATATAAAAACATAATGCCGGAGATAACCCTAAATCTGGCTGATATTGACAAATAGCCGTTACTTTTTGCTGGTGAGCCGCAAAGAACTCAATAATGCTATTAATATGCTGAATATTAAAATCACCGCCAAAGGCAATACTAAATAACCCGTGGTTTCTGTTTGGTGTTGTATTTAGTGGTGTAAAAACACCTTGTTGGTAGCTAAACCATTTATTAAGAATAAGTGATGATGATAATAGCTCAGCGCTTTGCTGTGCCATGTTCGCGTTCGACATGGGATCTCCGTTTATATTTCCTGACATTTAGCTCATTGATAATAAGGATATGAGATACAAAATTCGCCATCAGGGGGGATTTAGGGTTATAGTGTAGTTGTAACATCAAATCAAAATGCTGTCAGCAGCATAAACGGTGACTATGAAAAATAACCATCTTAAAAATCCACTTACAGCCTCGCAAAAAAAGCGTCTAATTCGTTTATTATTGGCCGCTGGCTGCTTTGTATTATTAAGCTGGGTAGGAATAAACAGTAGCTTTCAAAGCCATCAACTACTATATGATAGTGCTGATAGTGCAGCCAAGTCACTCACTCAGTTTATGGCACTGAATGCCAAAAACCCGCTGATAGAGAAAAACAAATCGCAGCTCACCACCTTGTGCAACAATATCAGTAAAGATGAGTTTGTTCTTTCAGCCACCATTTATGATAAACAAGGTGTAGTGCTTGCAAGCAGCGATAATTGGCAATCACATCATGTATATGGCTTACTACCAGACTCATCGCCTGGCATTAGTAAGTTAAAAACACCGTTTGTTGAACAAGTTATTTCTGACGACAATCGCCCTATTGGCTTTGTATCTATTACCTATTTAACGCGTGCTGCGGTATCTTCAAGCCATAATCATTTTCACGATTTAGGCCGCCAAGTATTACTTATGCTAGTGATTGCTTGTATTTTTACTTGGCAATTAGGCCGAGGGTTAAAACGCTGGCAAGTAAATCGTTATATACAAAAAACGTCAGAGCACGAATCATAAAGCTGCTCAGCTAATCGATATTTATCGCTATTTGACTTTAAAGCATAGAGCGCATCAAACACCTTAGGAATATGCAATGGGGTATTTATTTCTCCCTGATAACCATTTAGCGGCATTGAAGGTGAGTCAGTTTCCAGCACTAAATGCTGTGACTCAAGCTTTGCTACAACCGCACGAGTTTTAGCAGCCCGCTCATAGGTGATAACCCCACCCACTCCAAGCTTAAAGCCCATTTTTATATAATACTGTGCTTGTTGTATTGAGCCTGAAAAAGCATGGATCACACCGCCATTCTTAGGTTTACAACGCTTAAACGATTGCGCTATTAAATCATGGCTTTGTCTGTGATGCACAATCAGCGGTAACTCTAGCTCATTAGCAAGCGCTATTTGTTGCTCAAACAGAAAGGTTTGTTTTTCAAGGTTTTCGATACTGCGATCTAGCCCGCATTCCCCAATAGCCACAAGCTGAGTTTTGTTTGTTTTAGCAAAGTTATACAGTGATTCTAAGTGCGATTGCTGATGTTGCTCTAAAAAATAAGGATGTAGCCCTGCAGCTATTCTAATTTGTGGGTAGGTTGCTTTAAACTCGAGTAGTTTTTGAGACTGCGCCAAGCTAATGCCTGGCACAATAAATTGATTAATGCCCTTTGCTACACAGGCATTAATAAGCGATTCCCGATTTGTATCAAACTCACTAAAATCGAGATGACAGTGTGAGTCTATAAATTGCAAAACCAGTAGCCAACTAAGGGTTTAAGCGGGTTATTTGCCAGCTATTGTCGGCTTGACGCAGATACATAAAGCGATCATGTAAACGATGCGCTCCGCCTTGCCAAAACTCGATTTTTTGCGGCACAACACAATACCCGCCCCAAAAGTCAGGGAGCGGAATTTCACCTTTAGCGAACTTGTTTTTCATGTTGGTAAAGGTTTCCATTAGCACTTTACGCGACGAAATTGGACGACTTTGTTGCGACGCCCATGCGGCTAATTGACTTTCTTTAGGTCGAGATAAAAAGTATTTAGCAACAGCCGATGTAGGTAATGGCTGCGCTTCACCATACACAATTACTTGGCGATCCATAGGGTGCCATGGAAAGTGCAAGGAAATTTTGTTATTGCCTTTTAGTTCTTGCGCTTTACGTGAACCGGTATTAGTAAAAAACACAAAACCGTTATCATCTAAATGCTTTAGCAACACAATACGCTGTGAAGGCTGACCGGTTTCATCGACCGTAGCGACCACCATTGCTGTAGGATCAGGCAAGTTACTACCAACAGCATGCTCAAGCCACGTTTCAAACTGCTTAAACGGATCATCAAGCAAGTTGTCTTCACTAAGCGCATCTTGCAGGTATTCACGACGAATATCTTCGAGTTTCATATCAAATCCTTCTTTAAAAGCTATCAGCTACAAAATTGGTGAACATTCCGAACAGTGTCAATATAAAATTATCTGCAAGTGTAGGCGTGCTAGCAAGGCGGTAAAACTATTTATGTCAAGGAGCATACGGTTTGTATGTGACTTAGGCTAAATAATTTTACCAACGCAGCTAAAGCGAACTACACGCAGCAGACGCTCACCTAAGTAGTTTAGTCTAAGATAAGGCGGACACTCGACTTATCCCTATGAGCATACGTAGTTGTATGTGATTAGGGTCAGTCGAGTGGACAACGCAGTATTAGATTAAAATACGACGGTGATTACATTTGCTCCATGACTTCGATACCTAGTAGATCTAAGCCTGTGCGCAGCGTATCTGCCACTAAATTACACAACACTAAACGACTATCACGAACACTTGGCTCTACGCCCTCTTTAAGTACTGGGCAAGCTTCGTAGAATGTCATATATAGGCTAGCTAGTTCGTATAAGTAACCACATAATACGTGCGGTGTGGCTTCATTGATCATCAGATCAAGAACTTCTTCTAACTGCAATAATTTAAGCGCGAGCGTTTTCTCTTGCGGCTCAATAATGCTCACATCAGCCTTTAAGCTTGCAGCATCAACACCTGACTTACGGAAAATACTGCGAACACGCGTATACGCATATTGTAAGTAAGGGGCTGTTGCGCCTTCAAAGCTTAGCATGCTGTCCCAGTTGAAGATGTAATCGCTGGTACGATGCTTAGAAAGGTCAGCATATTTAACTGCGCCAATACCCACTTTACGTGCAATTTCACTACGGTCTTCGTCAGATAAATCTGATTCACGCTCAGCGAGTTTAGCTGCTGCGCGAGTAATTGACTCTTCAAGTAAATCAGCTAATTTTACCGTGCCGCCTGTACGGGTTTTAAATGGTTTGCCATCAGCACCCATCATGGTGCCAAATGGGCAAAACTCGTAACTGGTTTCATCACGTAATAAACCAGCTTTACGCGCAGTAAGCTCCACTTGATTAAAGTGAAGGCTCTGGCGCGCATCAACAAATATTAAAATACGCTCAGCGCCTAGTTTGTTTGAACGGTAATCACACGCGGCTAAATCTGTGGTTGCATATAAGAAGCCGCCACCTGATTTTTGCACGATAAACGCTGAAGGCTCACCGTCTTTATTTGCCAGCTCATCTAAAAATACCACTTGTGCGCCTTGCGACTCTACTGCAATATTTTTATCTTTTAATAGGCTAATAATATCGTTAAGTTCACTGTTATAAGCACTTTCAGCCATAATATCGGCAGGCGTAAGGGTTACATTTAAACGCTTGTATACTTCTTCAGAGTGCTTCACTGAAGTGGCAATAAATAGTTTCCACAGTTTTTCACAGTGAGCGTCGCCACCTTGCAGTTTAACTACGTAGTTACGTGCTTTATCGGCAAAGCCTTCTTCGTCATCAAAACGCTTTTTAGCATCGCGGTAAAAGGTTTCTAAGTCAGCAAGCGCAACAGTGTCTAAATCAACACCTTGGTTAATTTGATCTTCTAAATGCGCAATCAACATGCCAAACTGTGTGCCCCAATCACCCATGTGATTTTGACGTACAACGGTATCGCCTCTAAATTCAAGTGCGCGTACTACCGCATCACCAATAATAGTTGAGCGTAAGTGACCTACGTGCATTTCTTTTGCAAGGTTAGGCGATGAGTAATCAACCACTACTTTTTGTGGTTTGGGGTGCTCGTTTACTGCAAGTTTTGCGTGGTTATTAGCGGCTTGTACGCTTTGTGCTAAAAACTCAGGCTTTAAGTGAATATTAATAAAACCAGGGCCAGCAATTTCAGTTTTTTCGGCAATGTCGCTTACATCTAACTGATCAATAATTTTTTGCGCCAATTCACGTGGGTTACTTTTCATTTTTTTAGCTGCGCCCATCGCGCCATTAATTTGGTAATCACCAAACTGTGGACGTGTGCTTTGCGTAACCGCTGGGTTAGTATCTTCTGGTAGGCCTGCGGCGGTCATAGCGGCAATGGCTTTTTCTACTAAAATAGTACGAATATTCATTATATTATTTACCTTTATAAGCCCGCCAAAGCAGGCTTTGTGTTAATTCTAGTTGGTCAGTTCTAGTTTTCACGCGTGTGGTTAAATGTCACTTCAGGGTAACGCTCAGTCGACAAATTAAGGTTTACACGACTCGGCGCGATGTAAGTTAAATTATCGCCACCATCGAGTGCTAAGTTGCTTTCGCACTTACGCTTAAACTCTTCAAACTTTTTAACATCATCACAGCTAACCCAGCGGGCTGTATTTACATTAACGCTTTCGTAAATTGCATCAACGTTGTACTCAGCTTTTAAACGCGCTACAACCACATCAAACTGCAACACACCTACCGCACCTACAATTAAGTCATTATTAATTAATGGTCTGAATACTTGTACTGCGCCCTCTTCTGAAAGCTGTACCAACCCTTTTAATAACTGTTTTTGTTTTAATGGATCGCGCAGGCGAATTCGGCGGAACAGTTCAGGGGCGAAGTTTGGAATACCGCTAAACTTAATTTTTTCACCTTGGGTAAAAGTATCACCAATTTGAATCGTACCGTGGTTGTGTAATCCAATGATATCACCAGCGTAAGCATCAGCCGCACGCTCACGATCGCCCGCCATAAAGGTTACCGCATCAGAAATACTAACTTGTTTACCGATACGCACATGATTCATTTTCATGCCTTGGCTATATTTACCCGATACAATACGCATAAAGGCAATACGGTCGCGGTGCTTTGGATCCATGTTAGCCTGAATTTTAAATACAAACCCAGTGAAGTTTTCTTCTGTGGCTACAACTTGGCGATCTTCAGTCTCACGTGGTAATGGGGTTGGCGCCCATTGAGTTAACCCATCTAAAACATGATCTACACCAAAGTTACCAAGTGCGGTACCAAAATACACAGGCGATAACTCACCCGCTAAGAATAGATCTAAATCAAATTCGTGTGATGCACCAATAACCAACTCTAACTCGTCACGTAATTGCGCTGCAAGTTCATCACCAATGGCTTGGTCAAGCTCAGGGTTATCGAGCCCTTTAATGCTGCGTACTTCTTGAATAGTGTGACCTTGACCCGTTTTATATAAAATGGTCTCTTCGTTATGGATATGGTAAACACCTTTAAACTCTTTACCACAGCCAATGGGCCAAGTAACAGGTGCACAGGCAATATTTAGCTCTGTTTCTACTTCATCGAGTAGTTCCATTGGGTCGCGAATATCACGGTCACATTTATTCATAAAGGTAACAATAGGCGTGGTACGCAGGCGTGTTACTTCCATTAGCTTACGGGTACGTTCTTCTACACCTTTAGCAGCATCAATGACCATTAAACACGAATCTACCGCGGTTAAAGTTCGGTATGTATCTTCAGAGAAGTCTTCGTGTCCTGGGGTATCAAGTAAATTAACTAACGCATTGTTATATGGAAATTGCATTACAGAGGTAGTAACAGAAATACCACGCTCTTTTTCCATTTCCATCCAATCCGACTTAGCATGCTGATTAGAACCACGGCCTTTAACCGTTCCAGCTTTTTGAATTGCTTGTCCGAATAACAATACTTTTTCAGTGATAGTGGTTTTACCCGCATCCGGATGCGAGATGATCGCAAAGGTACGGCGTTTATTAATTTCGCTAAGGAGATTTTGGTCTGCCATTAAAAAGGTTCTTTTAGTTGATATACGGATGTATTTATATTTTAGTATGCTGAGCTTTTAAGGCTAAAAACAAGCTAACCTCTAAAGCTCAACATACCCCAACAAGAACCCAAATTAGTTCTTGTGATGCTATCCGTTAAGTTAATCGTAATTGAAGACTATTTTCGCTGATCTTGGCGCTATAAACAATCAATGGTTAGTTATTAACGGATCTTTTTTAATGAAGCGATTAATATTGGTGTTTCCAATTATTATTAACAATATCGATATAAATTGCCCACTAACTTAACACCAAGCTTGAGTAATAATGCTGTAAATCATATTATTGGTCAATTACATGGAAGATTTGATGTTGGGTAATGAAAACCAGTAAGCTAAGTATTCGATTATTATGGTATATAACTCCACTGGTTATACTGCCGTTGTTATTTTTAGGGGGCTTTACGCTCACTAATGTAACCAACTCCACGCAAAAACAAGCCGACTTGATCATGAGTCGCTTTGTAGAACAACAGCAGCAAAAAGTATTCAACTATATCGATTCTTTTCATGCAACGGCTAAGTTACTCTCTGCTTCACCGGTACTAAGTGACTTTTTAGCTAAAGATTTATTTGAAGACGCCAGCTATACCTATCGCCTTGGCGCGTTAATGGACGTATTTGCCAGTTACAGTGAAGCCTACCCTGACATTATTAGTATTAACTTAGTCTCAAAAACCGGTAAAAGTGACGCCTATTACTCCAGTAATTTAACCGTAGCGCCCAAATCCTACCCATTTTTTGATCAAGTAAAACAAAGTAATTTAAGTCAGCAGCAGTTTATGGTGCAAAAAGAAGATGGCACCACCAATTTATACTTTGTACAGCGTATATATAGCGTCGACTATTATTTAAAACGCCCACAACAGCTAGGCTTTATTATTCTTAAAGTAGACCCCTCTATTTTAAACACCAGTATTTTAGAAGCGCCTTATAACAACACCTTAAATTTATTACTGGCCAGCGATGGTAAAATTTTATTTAGCTCTGATTATAAAATGCGCGGCCACTATGTTACTAAATATGAATTAAATAAAATTAACGATCTAGCTGATATAGGTAGCTTATCAACTATTGAGCTTTCAAGTGTTGATAAAATAGAGCGACTAATTTTTGCCGCCCAAATGAGTGGCGGCTACTATTATGTGTCGACTATTCCTAAAGCGGTGTTATATCAATCGGGTAAAGCAATTAGTGTGATCACCGGGCTAATTGTAATTATTTCTGTGATCACCCTCCCAATCTTAATTTTTATTGTGGTGCGTAATTTACTGCTTAACCCAATAGAATTATTAGGTGAAGCAAGTCATCGCGTTGGTGATGGCGATCTCTCTGTTACACTACCTGCTTATACTACGGATGAAGTAGGGATACTGTTTAACGACTTTAATCACATGATTAACCAAATTAAGCATTATCAACAGCAACTTGAAGAATATAAGCATCACTTAGAAGACAAAGTAGAAAGCCGGACTAAGGCGCTTGAATCGATGAACAGCAAGCTTGAAACCGCCATAGCCCAAGCAGAACAAGCAAACCAGCTTAAAAGCCGCTTTTTAGCCAATATGAGTCATGAAATTCGCACCCCGCTTACAGCTATTATGGGATTTACAGAGCAACTACTGCACAGCGAAAAAGCAACCAATGACAAACACCATTTAGGTACTATTCTACGTAATTCAAAACATTTGTTAGAGCTTATTAATAATATTCTCGATCTTTCAAAAATTGAAGCCGAAAAACTCGCGGTTGAAAAAACGCCGCTAAATGTTGTACAGCTTATTCATGATGTTGAATCAATCATTAAACCTTTAGCACAAGAGAAACAGCTATCATTTACAATTAATTATACACTTCCGCTACCGCATACTATTAATAGTGATATTACTCGCTTAAAGCAAATACTCATTAATATTGCCAGTAATGCGGTTAAATTTACTGAGCAAGGTCAGGTTACTATAACCGCTAAATACCAAGCACCAAAAACGCTTACCTTTGTTATAGAAGATACCGGCATTGGTATGTCGTCAAACCAAATTAATCGATTGTTTACGCCATTTGAGCAAGCCGATGCCACAACGACACGTCGGTTTGGTGGTACGGGATTGGGGCTGTGTATATCAAAAAATTTGGCTCAATTGTTAGGTGGGGATGTAAGTGTAACCAGTGAGGTGGGCGTGGGTAGTTGCTTTACTATCGATATAGATTGCCATTTGAATAATAGCCTTGGCGGCAATTTATTATTAACCGAACACTCTCAACTAACACCAGAAAAGGATCCGCAGCTATCTTTTGCGAGCAACAGCTTTGATGCACAAATTTTGGTCGCAGAAGATAACCCCGATAATCAGTTATTGATTAAATTGCTATTACAAACATGGGGATTAGAGCCCGATATAGCCAACAATGGTGCACAAGCTGTAGAAATGGCATTAGTAAACGACTACCAGCTTATAATCATGGATATGCAAATGCCGGTTATGGGTGGGTTAGAAGCGACTAAAATGCTTAGAGATGCAGCCTACGATGGCCCAATTATCGCCCTAACCGCGAATGTGATGAATCATGATATTGATACTTACCTTGAAGCAGGCTGTGATGAAGCGCTGGGAAAACCTATTGATAAAGACGCACTAGAAAATGTATTAGTTAGCTATTTACACCTTGAGCGTGATAACCAAAATAAGTGGGATAGCTTATTGAAGAGCGAAAAGTTTCAGCAAATAAACGCAAACTATTTAGCAAGTTTGCCAGATTATTTGCAACAGATAAAAACCCTATATAACAGCCAAGATTGCGAGACACTACGCGCCCTTGCCCACAGTATTAAGGGCAGCGCTGGTTGTTTTAACTTTGATGAAATTTACCAAAGCGCTTCAGCGGTTGAACACAGTTTAAAAGGTAATGATATGCCACAAAGAGAAAAGTGCGTAGCAGAACTTATTGCTGCAATAGAGCAAGCCATCGCTAATAAGTAATCGTTAAAAATTTAAACCCAGTGCCATGCCCATTAAAATCGCGTCTTCAAAGCCGTTTTTATTGGGTGCATCACTGGGGTAATAATTTTTACGTACTGACATTTCAATAAAGCCCGCACGTTCATACAAAGCAATAGCCCGCGTATTAGATTCGCGGACTTCTAAAAATAAGTTTTCAGCGCTGTGTTGCTCACCATAAGCTATAAACTGCGTTAATAACTGCTGAGCAAACCCTTGCCCCTGAAAGCTCGGAGCAACACAAATATCCATTAAGGTAAAATCGGGCCCTGCTTTTTCACCAATGTAAAAACCTATCATTTGCTCGTCGTCGAACGCGGCTAAATTAAAATAGCGGCCCTGCAAACACGACTGCATCGTTTTTAATGTCCAAGGATGTGTGTGGCAAGTGGTTTCAATGGCCATTAGCTCATTGATATTCTCATCGGTAACTGACTTAAAGTGTATCAAGGTGTTCACTCATTAATGCCCATAACGCACGTTTTTGTGCACTGGACAGGGTGGAATCAGGCAAGCCTAATCGTTGCTCATTAAACTCAATAGTTGATGACTTAACAATCTTGTTAATTGTTACAGGCGCAAATGCACGCTCAATATCATCTTTTAATGTATCACTGAGTATTAACGATGAATTAGCTGACTGCTCTGACTGAGCTGGGCGAAAGTGTTGATTAAGTTCAAGCTTTTCTATACCAAAAACAGATGCGTAACGTGAATGCATAACGACTCGATGGAATTAGTAAGATGAATAATATAGGAAGTAATCAAAACGATGTAAAGAAGAAATGGCAGGGGCGGAGAGATTCGAACTCCCAACCGTCGGTTTTGGAGACCGCTGTTCTACCAATTGGAACTACGCCCCTGCAATGACGATGAATTATAAAGACCTTTTGACAAAGGTAAAGTAAAAATTCAACTTTTCGGTTTGTTTGCTTTTTAAATAAACAAAACGGCGAATTAGCATGCTAATTCGCCGTTAGTTATTACTTAATTATAGCAATGGGAGGATTATTCCCACTCGATAGTGGCAGGTGGTTTACCTGAAATATCGTAAACAACACGAGAAATACCGTCGATTTCATTAATGATGCGGTTTGAAACAACACCTAAGAACTCATACGGTAAATGTGACCAACGCGCAGTCATAAAGTCGATGGTTTCTACACAACGAAGTGAAACAACCCAATCGTACTTACGTGCATCACCCATAACCCCTACCGACTTAACCGGTAAGAATACAGTAAACGCTTGACTTACTTTATGGTAAAGCTCTGCTTTGTGAAGCTCTTCAATGAAAATAGCATCAGCGCGGCGTAATAAATCACAGTACTCTTTTTTGATTTCGCCAAGTACACGCACACCTAAACCTGGCCCTGGGAATGGGTGACGGTAAAGCATGTCGTACGGTAAACCTAGCTCTAAACCAATTTTACGTACTTCGTCCTTAAATAACTCACGTAATGGCTCTACTAAGCCCATTTGCATATCATCTGGTAAGCCGCCCACATTATGGTGCGATTTAATTACGTGCGCTTTACCAGTCGCTGAGGCCGCTGATTCGATTACGTCAGGGTAAATTGTACCTTGGCCTAACCATTTTGCGTTTTTAAGCTTTTTAGCTTGCTCATCAAATACGTTAATAAACGTATGGCCAATGGCTTTACGCTTATCTTCTGGGTCTGATTTACCTGCTAAGTCATTTAAGAATTGATCTTCGGCATCTACTTTTACAATGTTTAAACCAAACTTATTGCCAAACATGTCCATGACTTGTTGGCCTTCGTTTAAACGAAGTAGCCCGTTATCTACAAATACACAGGTTAGTCGCTCACCAATAGCGCGGTGAATAAGCATCGCCACAACCGATGAATCTACACCGCCTGATAAGCCTAAAATAACTTCGTCGTCGCCAACGGTTTCTTTGATACGCTCAATAGCATCATCAATTATTTTTGCTGGCGTCCATAATTTTTCACAACCACAAATATCAATAGCAAAACGTTCTAATAAGCGTTGACCTTGATGTGTGTGTGTTACTTCTGGGTGAAATTGTACGCCGTAAAAACGTTTTTCTTCGTTAGACATTGCCGCATGTGGACAAGTAGATGTTTTAGCAGTAGTTTTAAAAGTATCTGGAATTTCCATTACTTTATCGCCGTGGCTCATCCACACGTCAAGTACGCCATTGCCGCCATCAGTAATATGATCTTCAATTGCATCAAATAATGCACAGTTACCCACTTTTTCAACTTGTGCGTAACCAAATTCTTTTTTATCTGAGCTATGTACACGGCCGCCAAGCTGCGTTGCCATAGTTTGCATACCGTAACAAATACCAAGTACGGGTACGCCAGCATTAAATACATACTCAGGAGCACGCGGGCTGTTTTCAAGCGTAGTTGATTCTGGGCCACCTGAAAGGATAATACCTTGTGGGTTAAACTCGCGAATTTGCTCTTCGGTTACATCCCAAGCCCAAAGCTCACAGTAAACACCAATTTCGCGTACGCGACGGGCAATTAACTGCGTGTATTGTGAACCAAAATCTAAAATGAGGATTCGTGAATCGTGAATGTCTTTGCTCATGAAGTATCTCGTAAAGTCAGGTGCTAAACGCCACCAGCTTAAGCTGTGTGACTATATTAGGGCTAACAAAGGTTAGCCCACTTATTTCAAGTTGTTAAGGCTGATTAGCCTAAACGGTAGTTCGGTGCTTCTTTAGTGATTTGCACATCATGAACATGCGACTCACCCATACCAGCAGAAGTAACACGTACAAATTGTGGCTTAGTGTTTAGCTCTTCAATGGTGGCACAACCGGTTAAACCCATTGCACTGCGAAGACCACCCACTTGTTGGTGAATAATGGTTGCAATTGGTCCTTTATAAGCAACACGACCTTCAATACCTTCAGGTACTAACTTGTCAGCTTGGTTTGATTTTTGGAAGTAGCGATCTGATGAACCTTCTTTTTGATCCATCGCTCCTAGGCTACCCATACCACGGTAAGACTTGTAGTAGCGACCTTGATAAAGTTCAACTTCACCCGGAGCTTCTTCAGTACCCGCGAGCATAGAGCCAACCATTACACACGATGCACCCGCAACCAATGCTTTTACAATATCACCAGAAAAACGAATACCGCCATCGGCAATCACTGGAATATCGCGACCTTTAAGGCCTTCAACCGCATCTGAAATAGCTGTTATTTGTGGTACACCACAACCAGTAACAATACGTGTAGTACAAATAGAACCTGGGCCGATACCTACTTTAACAGCATCAACACCGGCATCTGCAAGGGCAATAGCACCTTCGGCAGTTGCCACGTTACCCGCAACAATTTGTAAATCTGGGTAAGCTTGACGAGTCGCTGCAACACGGTCAATAACACCTTGAGAGTGACCATGAGAAGTATCGATTAGTAGTACATCAACACCGGCTTCAACTAATGCAGCAATACGCTCATCAGTACCTGCGCCAACACCTACCGCAGCACCTACACGTAAACGACCTTGCTCGTCTTTACATGCATCTGGTTTGTCTTGTGCTTTTTGGTAATCTTTTACGGTGATCATGCCTTTAAGTTTAAACGCATCATCAACCACAAGAATCTTTTCAATGCGGTGTTCGTGCATTAAGCTTAAGATATCTTCGCGAGCGGTGCCCTCTTTAACCGTTACTAGGTTTTCTTTTTTCGTCATCACTGTTGAAACCGGCTGTTCAAGCTTAGTTTCAAAGCGCATATCACGACTAGTTACGATACCTACAAGGTTATTTTCGCTATCGGTGACCGGAAAACCTGAGAATCCCTTTTCCTGAGACAGCTCAACGGCATCTGCAATAGTCAGATCGGCGGTTACTGTAACAGGGTATGAAACAATACCTGCTTCATAGGTTTTAACTTTACGAACATTTTTCGCTTGTTCTGCAATGGTCATGTTTTTATGAATAAAACCAAGACCACCTTCCTGCGCGAGGGCAATAGCTAAACGAGCTTCTGTAACAGTATCCATAGATGCTGAAATGAGCGGCAAGTTAAGTTTGATACCACGCGTTAAGCGAGTTGAAATATTTGCCGTGTGTGGCAAAACAGTAGAATGACCAGGTACTAAAAGTACGTCATCAAAGGTAAGAGCTTCTTTAGCGATTCTAAGCATTTTGGCAACTTCTCACATGTGGATCTAAGATAAGGAATTGCGGCCAAATTTTAACAGCGTTGCAGGCACTAGTAAATAATATTTTGTATTTATTTATGATAAGCTAGGTTTATAAATGTTTTTTGGTAGTTTTTATGTTTTCTAAGCCCTCGCAAACGGTTTATACCGTATCTCGCCTTAATCGTGAAATACGTGCCTTACTTGAACAAGGTTTTGCGTCTTTAGTACTCACCGGTGAAATTTCAAACTTTATCACCCCAGCATCTGGGCACTGGTATTTTTCGTTAAAAGACGACAAAGCGCAAATTAAAGCCGCCATGTGGCGAGGTAATAATCGCAACCAAAGCTACCGCCCTGTAAATGGCGCACAAGTAACCGTTAAAGCTCGTGTATCTTTGTACGAACCCCGTGGTGACTACCAGCTTATTGTAGAAAGCATGGAACCTGCAGGAGAAGGGCAACTTAAGCAAGAGTTTGACGCGCTAAAAATGCGTTTGGCTGCAGAGGGTTTATTTAGCTCCGTTTATAAAAAATCCCTACCCCAAAACATAAATCGCATAGGGGTGATCACCTCACCTACAGGCGCCGCAATTAAAGATATTTTAACTGTGCTAAAACGTCGTGCGCCGCAATTAGAAGTGGTTATTTATCCTGCTATGGTGCAAGGCAAAGAAGCGCATGGTCATTTAATCAAGCAAATAGAGCTGGCAAATCGTCGTAACGAAGTCGATGTGATTATTCTTGGGCGCGGTGGTGGTTCATTAGAGGATTTATGGTGTTTTAATCATGAGCAACTTGCTCGTGCAATTTATCAAAGCGAACTACCCATTGTGAGCGCTGTTGGCCATGAAATAGACACCACGATTAGCGATTATGTCGCTGATGTGCGCGCTGCAACGCCCTCGGCGGCCGCAGAGCTAGTAAGCCCCAATACGCAAGAACTGCACAATAGAGTTAACCAATTAATTAGCCGTTTAGCGAATGCATTTAAACATGACATTGCCGATAAACGCGCACTGGCAACTCAGCTACAGCATCGTTTAAATTTATGCCACCCGCGCAATCAGCTTAACCAAAAGTCACAACGCTTAGATGAGTTGAGTATTGCACTGCAACAGGCAATGCGTCAGCGTTTATACCAGCAAGAACGCGTGTTAGCTAATTTAACTCCACGCCTAATGCGCCAATCACCAGATAAAAAGCTAGCAAATGCAAACCATCAGTTAGCACAGCTACATGCAAGGTTACACCAAGCGATGCAGCAGCAACTACAAAACGCAAATAATACGCTTGCCTTACAGGCGAGTCGGCTTGATTCGGTTAGCCCCCTTAATGTATTAGCGCGCGGTTACAGCATAACGAAAACGGCGCAAAATAAAGTGGTTAAATCAGTGGAAGATGTAAAAGTGGGTGATGTGTTGATCACTGAGTTAGTAGATGGCCAAGTTATTTCAAAGGTAGAAGCTTAGCCATATTGCTAAGCGCTAGCCTTGCGTACTTACGGTAAACTCAATACGGGCATCGTTAGATTGAGATGCACTGAGTTTAAATTGCTGCCACCAAGGTTCAAGATGAAGCTTATCGTTAATCTCGCGCCATAATTTAGCCCCATAACTAACGGCATTCTGGTTTATGGTAAGCTCAAACTTGCAAATTGTTTGCTTACACTTAAGCGCTGTAAGCTCCGCGCTATCTGCAAACTCATTAATAATTAAAAAGTCATTTAACGCGACTTCAAGCTCGTAACTCCATTCGAGATTATCAGCTTCTTGCTCAAACTGTATTGCGAGCTCATCATCAAGCTCTACACTTTCTAATTGATTTAACTTTAGCTGTTGTTGAGACTGCTTAAGCTGGATTGATTTTTTTTCAAGCCGCTGATTAAGCTCAACCACATGTTGTGCTAGCTGAGTTTGTTGATCAGCCTCTTGGGCTTTATTAACCTGCACTAAACCTTGCAAAGTAGTTGGCTGATTATTGACTTGAGTGTTAGGCGAAGAGATTACAGCTTGTTTGGGCGCTGAGGAAACACCAGTGGAATCTTTAAAAAACAAAAAGTAACCACTTGCTAACGCCACGCCTGAAGAAAAACAGAGCAGCATGGCCACAAGGTTACTTTTATATATCATTTCTAGGTACTCAAAAATTAAAGCATGGCACTGGTGTGCGATTCGTTTTCTGGCTCGGGGTATTCTAAAAAGTTTTGGTTCATACTTTCTGCCGGGCACTCACAATCAGGACGACCAATAATTTTTGCAGGTACACCAACAGCAGTTGTGTGAGGTGGCACAGGGCTTAGTACCACAGAGCCTGCACCAATACGTGCGCCCTCGCCTACTTCAATATTACCCAACACTTTAGCACCCGCACCAATAAGTACGCCCGCTCTAATTTTAGGATGGCGATCGCCTTGCTCGTTACCCGTACCACCTAATGTAACCGATTGTAATATCGATACATTATCTTCAATTACTGCAGTTTCACCTATAACAATACCGGTGGCATGGTCAAACATGATGCCTTGGCCTACTTTACAGGCAGGGTGAATATCAACCCCAAACACCTCTGAGGTACGGCTTTGAATAAAGCGTGCAAGCTCTTTACGGTTTTGTTGCCATAAGCAGTTAGCTAAGCGGTGCGCTTGTATCGCATGAAACCCTTTTAAATTTAAAATCACAGTAAGGTAGGTTTCGGCCGCAGGGTCACGGTCTTTTACCGCTTTAATATCATGAGCAACATACGTCAGCATCCGGTCACACTTTACAAAAGCTTGGTCAAACAGCTCACGGATTGTAAAGGCAGAAACCACAGCGTCAGCTAGTTTATTAGCAACAATAAAACTCAATGCAGACCCTAAGCATTCGTGATTTAAAATACACGAATACACATGGCTCGCTAAAAGAGGTTCACGGGTTACTACTTCATTTGCTTCACTGCGAAGCTGTTGCCAAATTTCATGACGCATAATAATGCCTTAAGATTAGTACAAAGAGCCTACCGCTAATTCTAACGGATTTAGCCGCCTAGGTGTTAATCCCTTTGTTATTTGTTCTAGTTATTAGATATAACCAGGGTCTGTTGACCTTTCAAGGTTAAATTTGCAGCAGCCTGTTTGGTATTTAAGCAAGGCAGAGCCTATGCAGTGTGGTTATTCCTCATAAGTAGATGAAGGCGCTACCCGAAGGGTTCTGCCTAGAGGCGATTTACTCTTTGTTGTCTACATGGATGTAGGTAAGGGGCGTGAGCAGGACGCGGAAGCTTTGCTCGGTTTTTACTTATTCTTACATGGATGTAAGCCAGTAGAATAACGCAGGAGCAGTTATCGAGCCCACTAGGTTACAAACCTCGCGCCGCGATTAAACCGCCCCTAGTTTGAACAAATTTTAATCCGCAAAGGTTAACAGACCCAAGTATTTACAACCTAAAATATAAAAATGCCCCAATGCTTAAGGCTCCGGGGCATTTTTTAATACTTAAAAACTTAAATTATTGAAATACTTTATCCACCTTCACTACTTCAATATTTTTCGTTGGTATTGCCAGTTTGTAATCAGCAATCACTTTATCTTCAGCCACTAACTCGGCAGGTTTATCGGTGTTATACACCATAGGCGAGGTTTGCATAGTTGCTAAACGTTTTTGCATATCTTCACCATCACCGGTAACAAACACATAGTGAATATTCTCGGTTTGTAGGTTGTCTTTAATCACTCGATTTACATCGTCAACAGTCAATGTTTTCAGTTTGCTTGTAACGTAGTTTACAAAACTATCGGTGTTATAAAACTCGCTATCTAGCGCATAACCTAACTGACGATTTTGACTAGCAACCATTTGCGGCACAAAGTTAATTAAAAAGTTACGTGTGGCTTCAAAATCAGCCTCAGTCATGCCATTTTTAATTAATTTATCTAGCTCAAATAATGCGGTACGGGTAGCAAAATGCGCATCGTTGTTTGAGCGCAGTGGACGCAGCCACACCTGGAATATTTGCTCCGAGCGGCCTAAGTTTGCATCAGGTTTAGTTTGAAACATACCCCTAGGGAAGTATTCAATATAGGCGTAATCGCCATAGTTCATGCCACGCGTTTGACGAATACGTTCGTACAAGTAACTGTTAGAACTACGATGCTCACCAAAGTACGAACGCACTAGCCACAATGCAGTCCAGTCTTCGCTGCTACGAATTGTATCAATAGGAAAGCCAAACGATACAGCTGTTGATTGCGCTGACTTTTCAACAATTGTTGCATGATGACCTTTAAGCTCTGGCGCATCAGGGATTGTTAAGCGGCTTTGTTCGCCTTTTGGAAGTGTCGCCAAGTCAGCTAACATTTGTGCTTTAAGTTTTTCAGGTACGGCACCAATTAAACCCACAGTAAGTTTAGCTTGTGTAAGTTCAGCATTATAAAACGCTTTAACATCATCAAGAGTCAGCGCTTCTAAATCAGATAAGTCACCGTAGTTATAGCTTTCATAAGGGTGGCCTTTATAAAGCACGCTGTAGAGCACTTCTTTACCCAACTCTTCGTCGTTAGAAGCTTTTAAGCCTGATTTAATGCCATCGATCATTTCTTTTTTCAGGCGCTTAAAGTCATCTTCTCTAAAGCCTGGGCTTAACAGCTGCTCACTCACTAAAGCATACCACTGAGCAGCATTATCTTTATGAATACGCCCTTGGAACGACAGCATTTCTTTATCTATTTGATAACCAAAACTACCCGCCAGCGGATACATTGCCTTTTTAATATCTTTGTAACTCATTGAGGTTGAGCCACCTTGCGCCAGCATTGCGGCAGTTAAAGCCGCTACGCCTTTTTTACCCTGCGGATCGGCAGCGGCACCGGTATTAAATAATAAGTTAATATCGATTAACGGCGAGCTATTGGTTTTATCAAGCACCTTAAAGATAGGCTTACTCGGTGCTTGCT
Source organism: Pseudoalteromonas sp. Scap25 (assembly GCF_013394125.1). Taxonomy (GTDB): domain Bacteria; phylum Pseudomonadota; class Gammaproteobacteria; order Enterobacterales; family Alteromonadaceae; genus Pseudoalteromonas. The sequence goes on from NZ_CP041327.1 coordinate 2,615,507, forward strand.
GATACTTAGCTACCAAGGCATTTAAGTCGCTTTCTTGCTCAAAACCAGGGGCTTTATCAAGTGCCGACATAGTAATTGTGGTGCGGGCATTATCAACAAAATACTTATTTGCAACGGCTCTAATATCTTCGCTAGTGATATTGTCTGCCGATTTATACAGCTGATTAATCACCTCAGGATCGCGCTCAAAATGCATATAGCTGGCAAGTGTAGAGGCAATTGCTTGCGATGAATCTAAACCATTTATAAAACTGTATTTAAGGTTAGACTTTAAATCGCTGAGTTTTTGGCTATCAACCAACTCGGTACGCGCTTTAGCATACGTACGATTAATGGCATCACGTACTGTGGCTAAATCATCGGCATTTTCAACTTTTACAAATACATGCAGTAACCCTGGATCTTTTGTCTCTGGGTTGTAGGTAAACATTTGACTCGCTATTTGCCTTTCTACTACCAGCTCTTGGTAAATATCTGAATTGCTAGAAAAATAAAGCTGCGAGAGTAAATCTAATGCGGCTCTGTCTTTTTTCTGAGGCTCCCATGCGGCGCCTTTATACGACACAAGTAACCAGTGACCAGGTAATCCTTCGTTTTGCTCATGCACATATTTTGGCGCTTGTTGAGTTGGCTCTTTTGGAATATCAGCAACATAGTCGCCTTTTTGCCAGTTACCCCAGTGCTTTTTAACCATCGCCATGGTCTCTTTTGGCTCAACATCACCAACAATCACAAGCGATACATATTCAGGCTTATAAAACTTAGCAAAAAATTCTTTACCGTAGGCCATTTGATCTGGCATGGCTTCAATATCTTCAAAAAAGCCCATAGTAGTGTGTTTATAGGTATGTTTATCGAACGCTTCTTGGCGTACCGCACTTAATAATTTACGAATTGGACTGGCATTATTTTTTAAGTACTCGCCTTTAACCGTTAGCGCTTCCGTTCTAAATTGTTCTTCGGTGTAGCTTAAGTTTTGAAAAATATCAGCTTCAATCTCAAGTACTTTATCAAGATGCTGTTTTGAAAAATTTAAGTGGTAGTTAGTGTAATCGTTAGTTGTATAGGCGCGGTTATCAACCCCTGAATTTTTTAGAATATCTGAATACACATCTTGCGGAAACTTTTCAGAGCCTTTAAACATCATGTGTTCAAAAAAGTGAGCAAAACCAGTTTTACCCGCTTCCACTTCATTACGCGAGCCAACAGATACAGGTATTTGTAGCGATACTACATCTGGGTAATCGGTTTTAACTACCATAACGCGCAAGCCGTTATCTAGCTCTTCTATTAGGTAATCTTGTGAAAAAACACGCTCATCTGCTTTATTAACTTGTTCTTGTTGGGCTACTGTTTGCGTGTTTTGACTTTGCTGCATAGCGCAACCCGTTAAAGCCAGCGATACCGCTAGGCTAGTTGCCAATAATTTAAATTTCATTGTTATCCCTTTTTAAATTGAGCAATTTTTAAAACATTTACCAAACTAAGTATGCCGTAAAGTAATTAAATATAAGAGCCCTAAGCCTATTAATTATGTAAACAACTGTGTCAGTTATTGCTGGTAACTTGGTTTAACTATGAAAATAATTCACGTTAGTTGAGAAACTTTCAATAAATAAATCTATCTAGACGTCTAAATGGCTGCTATATTAAATCCATCATCACAAATTAAGCTGGAATGGGGATTATGGCTTTATCACTTCAAGAAAAAATACAGGACACCAACCAAGGTGTTTACCTAATTGGCACAACACCGCCAAAAATTGGGACTGATAAAGCGCAATTAAAAATCATTGCCGAAAAGTTATTAGGCCGTTTACACGAAATTGAATATGACGGCGTAGTTATTTATGACATTCAAGATGAAAGTAGCCGTACAGAGCAAGCGCGTCCATTTGCATTTAAGCAAACAGTTGATCCGCGCGAGTACAGCCAACTCTTACGAGGCTTATCTGATCTTGATGTAATTACTTATAAAAGTGTAGCTCAGCGCGGTGTGAGTGAGTTTAAAGCGTGGTTAGATGAAACCAAAAATGACTACGATTTAAAAAACGTGGTGTTAGTGGGTAGCCCTTCATCAGCAGGTGATATAAAGCTGAGCTTACCGAATGCCTATAAAACACTGGCAGAGCAGTCTGAAGATTTCTTTTTAGGTGGTGTAACCATTGCTGAGCGCCATGCCAATAAGCGCAACGAGCACCAACGCTTAATAGAAAAAACAGCACAAGGATGCCAGTTTTTTATCTCTCAAGCCGTTTACAATGCACAAGCAACCATAGATTTAATAACCAGTTATGCGCGCACATGCAAAGCACAAGGCCTGACACCTAATCGGATTATATTAACCTTTACGCCTTGTGGTGGTGAAAAAACCTTGGAGTTTATGCAGTGGCTAGGTATCTCGGTGCCAGAGGCAACTAAATGGCGCATGCTTGATTCGGAAAATACACTAAGCGAATCAGTGCGTATTTGTCGTGAAAATCTCGACTCAATTTTAAAAAGCTGTGCGCACTTAGGTGTGCCACTGGGTTTAAATATTGAAAGCTTAACCAATCGTAAAGAAGAAATAGATGCGTCTATTAACTTATACCGTTTATTAAAAGCCACAATGGAACTCAACCTTGCGGAGAAACTGATAGCGTAAAGTTAAACTGATTTATACCGTACTTGGCAAGCTGCTGGCTTGCCTTTTTTATATTTCCAAGTTAGTTAATAAAATAATTGAAAACAAAAGATTAAATACACACCCATTTTGCTATTACTTCAAACATACTTTCAACTTTAATAGGCTTTGAAATATAGCCATTCATACCGCAACCTTTCGCCTTTAGTAAATCGGTTTCTCTTGTATTAGCAGTCATTGCAATAATGGGTAAATTTTTAAACTTTGCTTGTTTTTTTATTTCTTTGGCTGCTGTGTAACCATCCATTCGGGGCATCTGGCAATCCATTAACACCCCATCATAGGTTTTATTTTTTAGCGCTTCTAATGCCTCAATACCATCATTGGCAACATCAACGATTAAGCCTTTTTTGCGAAGTATTTGTGTTGCTACTTGCTGATTGAGCGGATTGTCTTCAACCAATAAAATATGAATACCTTGAAGCTTTTGTAATGCATTTTGTGTATCTGAGCTCTCTTGTGATTCTGGCTTATTAAGTGTTTTTATATGCATAATTTGTAAAAGTACATTGTATAATGTGCTTTTAATAATTGGTTTGATCAGCACTTTATAAGTGTTATCAGCAAATCCTAGTAGGCTTTCGTTGAGTGCTTTATTTTCACAAGGTGCTACTACGATTAGCTTTTTCGCATTTAATTTGAGTTCACTTCGAAGAGACTGCGCAGCCCTGTCATTATTTAAATTTAAAGTACGCCAATCTATAAAAATAAAGTCGTAATCATGTAAGGCGCTTAACCGGTCTAGCACTTGGTTGATATTATTTGCAATATCAACTTTAACTTCAAATCCAATAAGCAGCGTTTGTAATGATGCTAACGTACTGTCTGAACTTTCGATAACAAGGGCCTGCTTAGCCCTAACATGTGATATTTCAAACTCACTTTTTTTAGTCGAATAGCTAAGTGGAATAGTAAAGCTAAAACAACTTCCTTTATTGAGTTTACTGTTTACTAAAACATTTCCCTGCATTAGTTCTACCAACGTTTTACTTATTACCAAGCCAAGCCCAGTCCCACCAAACTTTCGCGTTGTAGACACGTCAGCCTGAGTAAAAGGTTTAAATAGTGAGTCTACTTGTGCTTGGCTCATTCCAATGCCATTATCTAAAACAGAAAAAGTGACACTGCAAAAATTGTCTACCTTTTGCGCTAACTTTACAGCTAATACAACTTTGCCGCGGGTTGAGAACTTCAGTGCATTATTAAGCAAATTTAACAGCACTTGATTAAGCCTTAATGCATCACCAATAAAAAAGTCAGGCAGTAAGGGGTCAATATCAAACAGCACTTCAATTTTTCTTTGTGATGCTAGCGTGCTAATAATATTGACAAGATTTTCTAGAAAGATATTAAAATTGAATTCTTTTTGTTCTAGCTCTATTTTACCCGCTTCGACCTTTGAAAAGTCTAAAATATCATTAATGATCCCTAATAAAGACTCTGCCGAATAGTGAATTTTTTCAACATAGTCGCGTTGCTTATCAGAAAGCCCGGTATCTAAAGCAAGATAAGCCATGCCAATTATTGCATTCATCGGGGTACGAATCTCATGACTCATATTTGCCAAAAAGTCTGATTTAGCATTATTTGCAGCTTCTGCATCTTGTTTCGCAAGTTTGAGGGCATGGGTTCTATTAGCAACCTCTTGCTCTAAGTTTTCAGCCGCTCCTTTGAGCACTTCATTGGCTTCGTAAAGTTGTAATGATTTGGCTTCTAATAGCTTTTCAGCTTCTTTTCGCGCCAAACGCTCTCGCTCTAACCTGCGCTGTAAAAGAGCAATGTCCATATCTAACCTACCAATGTTAAGTTAAACGTAGCAACTTGATGATCGTCATTGATATCGCTGCTTATACTTATATTTTCCTTAAAATGTTCGGCTGCGCCTTCTATTAATCCCTCAGCGAGCATGGCAAATGGGTTACTTGAATGATAAATCATCTGCATTTGGGTATTACTTAAGTGGTTGGTTTTAAAGGTGGGCAACTCAACGTCGGTATATAGTTTTTTAACTTCTACATGCACGTGCTGATCTATGGTATCTAAAAAATCAAACGTTGTAGTGAGCTCTTCAAAAAACTGTGGATAGTAGACTAAGAAGCGCTTTAGTAAGTATTTACCGTATTCTTTAACGAGTACATCAACCGGAATATCAACAATACTGCTCAGTGAGGTCACTAACTTTAAAAGCTCTTGCTTATTATAGTTACCAACACTGGTATAAGCCCCATTGGAATCCAGTTCGTTTTGCTCAATGATTTGATCAGCAACTGCTGGTGAAAATGTGATCTCGACCATTTCTAGAAATTCAGTAAAAATAATACCTTTCATACAACTACCCACTCATTAGCTATAAACAAAGTATAGTTTCAAACTAAAAAAATTCACGTACATAGCATGCGTATATGTTAATTAGTTTGCTGTGTATATTGGCATAACAAGTTAATAGCAATTAACGATTTAATAACCGATTTTTTTATTTAACTTATATTTTTGCTTATTTTTATACATTGATTGGTCTGCATCATTTAAAAGTGTTTCAAATGGCTGCTTTTTTTGCTCAGAAAAACTATAACCAACACTTAGTGATAACTCGCAAATTCCATCTAATACTAGTGCATTAGCAAACTCAATCGAAATTGTATTTATAATGTGGTCTAGTTTACTCTTATCATTTATTTGCATGACAGCAACAAACTCATCGCCTCCTAAGCGCCCCACGATGTCGGCATCTCTTAGGTGCTTTTTTAACGTTGTGGCTAATGTAATAAGGGCTTTATCGCCCGCTTCGTGGCCAGAGTTATCGTTTAATTTTTTAAAGTCGTTAATATCGATAAATAAACAACACACATCAAAACCTAAACGATGAGAAAGGTTTAGTTTTTGCTGAGCAAGTAAACTTAATGCTCGACGATTATAAATATTAGTGAGCGGGTCTAGCATTGCAATTTCGCGCATTTTTTCAAAATTATATACAAGCGCTAAATCGTCTTCTATTAAGTCTCGTAACTGATTAATGAGCTCAAAATATTCATTCGTATAGTTTGTTTCTTTGTTGTCTTTTAAGCAAAGCGTCCCAAATACATCTCCTTGCGGCCAGTGAATGGGTAAACCTAAGTAGGAGTTAACGCCATTTTCAACTACCTCAGGCATGGCGCTCCACATTTCAGTACTAGCAGCATCATTAACATATAAGAGATTGTCACTTTCGACCACATGCCTACAAAACATATCACTTTCAGGAGGAATAGTAGGGTTGGTCTCAAAGGTTGACCCACCCTCGTTTTTTCTGATAACTACTCGGTAACCTATGCTTGTTGCCTGTACTATATATCCGGAGGGAGCTGAAAATAACTCAGCAATTAAATCAATTATTTTTTGCCACTTATCTAGTGATATCTGACCATCAAGGCCAGTAAATGCCCACTTATCAGTCTCAAACATTTTATACCCCCGCTATTATTTACCTAAGTATAGGCAAAAAAAAATGCTTAAAAGGTAGTATTAATCACTGTATTAATTACATTGACTCAAAATTAAAGAGTAGATGTAAAATGTACCTATACTCAAACGCAAATAATGGAATAATTAAAGATATTTAGTAACTTAATTGTGCTTTAAGAACACTCTAATTTTTACTTTCGGCGTCTATTTGGCGCTCTTTGCCCTGTAATACGTTTTTTATCGCGATCTTTACGCGCTTTGTTAGTGTTTTTGCGGTTGTCTTTTGGCGGCTTATTTAAATCGGGCTCGTAGCCTTCAAGCCATTGTGGGGCTAAACGCGTATCAAGCAGTACTTCAATTTCTTCAAGTAGCCATTGCTCATCAAGACTCACTAACGACATTGCAAGGCCTTGCTCGCCAGCTCGTCCTGTACGGCCAATACGATGCACATAATCTTCAGCTATATATGGTAATTCAAAGTTAATTACGTATTTAAGTGCCGGTATGTCTAAACCGCGCGCCGCTACATCGGTGGCTACTAAAACACGCGTACTACCCTCTTTAAAGTTTTGTAATGCGCGGTCGCGAGCACCTTGTGATTTATCACCATGAATAGATTCGGTTTTTAAACCATCTTTACACATTTCTTTGGCAAGCTTATCGGCCATTTGTTTTGTGCGGGTGAATATAAGTACTTGGCGCCAGTTTTTCATGCCAATCATGTGCGATACCAGTTCGCGCTTTCTGTCTTCATCTACTGCGTAAATAACTTGTTCAACCTCTACAGCAGCAGAGTTGCGCTTATCAACTTCAATAAGCTCAGGATCTTTAAGCAATTTTTTACTCAGCTCAAATACACTGTCATCAAAGGTGGCGGAAAACAGTAAGGTTTGACGATCGCCTGGGATATGACGCAGTATTCGTTTAATTTCGTCAATAAAACCCATATCAAGCATACGGTCTGCTTCATCAAATACTAAAGAGTCCACGCTTGAAAGCACCACACTGCCCTTCACTATATGATCAAGTAAGCGCCCTGGCGTTGCCACTATTACTTGCGCTGTTTTAAGTGCTTTGATTTGTGGACCAATGCTTGCACCACCATAGGCAAGTGCACCTTTTATATCTGTACCTTGTGCGTATTTTTCAAAGCTTGCAAATACTTGCTGAGCAAGCTCCCTAGTGGGCGTTAAAATAACCACACGAGCAATGCCTGGTTCGTCTTTTTTAGCGGTATTTAAAAGCTTGTGTAATAGCGGTAAAACAAAAGCGGCTGTTTTACCGGTGCCAGTTTGAGCGCTGCCCATAACGTCTTTGCCCGCTAAAATTGGCGGTATCGTTTTGTGCTGAATGGCGGTAGGCGTAGTGTAATTATTTTGCTCTATTGCCGTTAATAGTAACGGGTCTAGGGCTAGTGATGAGAACGATGTGGCAGACATAAGCTTGGCTTTAAAATAACAAAGAACGCTATTATACCTGAGCTTTAGTAATAAAAAAGGCGCTAAATAGCGCCTATATAAAATGAAGTATTTAAGCCGGTTTTAATGTGGCTTTACGTTCATTATAAAATGCAATTAAATCATCTACGGTGCTTTGACAGTACTCACGAATACCCGATACGACCATGTGTTTTTCACCAAAACCCACTTTTTCGCCGTTTTCTAATAAATTAAAGCGCAAGGTTATTTTGCCGCGTTTACCAGCGTATTCAAAGCTTGGCTCTGCAAACTCTAGAGTCGGTGATTTAATATCAATGTTATTAAGGTTAATTATCATTGATTCATAAATAATCATAGGACGCGCAGGGTTTATCATTACCTCTTGCTTGCCCATTAAAGGAATAATTACATGCGGGAACGCAGCACCTGAGAACTCAACATAATTTTTTATTAAACTGTTTGTAAGTGTTGGGCATTTACTGGTTTTACCATCGCGTTTAACCTTTAAAATTACTTTTTCGCCATGGTTTACATCAAACTCTTCTCCAGGTTGTTCTGGAAAATTTAGCTTGGTATTTTCATCAACCATACCGGCAAAGGTAAACTCCATTCGCTCACTAATGCCATAGCGGTCTAACACTAGAGAAAAAAGTAAGTCTCCTGGTGCGCAAAACTTTTTAGCGTCTTTATCATGAAGCGGGTTGTAGTCGTCGGCTACACATTTAGCAAAGCGACAACCTTGCTCACGAGAAATTGAAACATAATCAGCATGCTGCTGATAGTAAGGACTTAACATAGTGTGTTCACTGCTTAAACTGCTTATAACCTAGCTATACTACCAGAAAAAAAATCTTGAGAGGTCGAATCTGTTTAATAAAGGCGAAAAATGATAATTTGCAACCCACTAATTAACTAAGTAAATTAGGCAAATACGAGTTTAAGGGATTAACTAATGAAGTATTTTTCTTTATTAATATGTGCGGTTTCATTTTTAACTGGCTGTAATAACGTTACTTACACAACCAATATCGACGACGACGTTTTATCAGAACACGTTTCAAGCCACATTAAAAAACGTGGCCTAGAGCAGTTTTACAGTATTCAGGACGCTCTCGATAGAGGTGCAAGCCCCCTTGGTGGAATAAAAGGCGAAAGCTGCGATGAATCAGATAATACGCGAACATCCTCAATTACCTATAACCGTTTGAAATCACAAGCTATAGAATCCCTTAAAAATGATGTGCTTTATTTAGGTGGCAATGCATTTACACTAGAGCAGTGCCAATCAGTATCTCGCTACAATTGTGATTTAGCCGTTATTTGTACAGGACAAGCCTATAATTATTAATAGCTCAAAATTATCTAATTGAAACTATAACGCTATGTAATTCGTTTTCTCTCATTTCCCTCTATCAAACAACAAGCTGTATTTGCCAATGACTTTTTACTTTTTAGCTGCCGCTATTTTATGTGTTTTCCCACAGTGTAAACTCACTGTATTTCGCCAACCATTATGGCAATACTTATTGCTGCTAAGTGTTATTACTGCCTATTATCAAGAATATATAAATTTAAACGCGGTTGCTGTTATAGCTGTTTATGTGGGATTGTTTCACTTTACGCTATTGGCAACCTCAGCGTTAAAAGGTAATGTTCTAACGTCTTTATTTATAATAGCCTCACTCGGGTTAGCCTTACATTGGTTTGCGGGTTTTAATAACCTGCCAATTGTTGTTAATGAACAAGTCACCAGTAACGCAATTGCATTTACCCTGTATGCTAATTTCGATAAAGCATTAGCGGGTTTAATGCTGAGCGCTTATTTTTTTGCAAAAAACAAAACGATAAAGCCAGTAACTATCGGCTACCCTGCCTTAATCATAATTATCACTATTTTAGCGGCGCTTATAACTGCTTTAACGTTAAACCTTGTTGAATTTGCACCAAAAGTACCTGAATTTTGGTTGTTATTTATAGCTATCAACCTACTTTTTACCTGCGTTGCAGAAGAGGCATTATTTAGGGGAGTGATACAAACTAAGCTTTCAAAACTAATAACCCCGAGCAGGTTTGCACTGCTCGCACCGGTGATCAGTACTTGTGTATTTTCACTGGCACACTTTTCAGCTGGAACTCATTATATGCTTGTGGCGGCCGTAGCAGGTTTTGGTTATGGCTATATTTACTATAAAACAAGCCGATTAGAATGGGCCATTTTATGTCATTGGCTCGTTAACGTGTTTCACTTTTTCTTATTTACTTACCCGATGCTGGCAACTCCATCTTAGAATTACAGGCACAAAAAAGCCGCTTAATTTAAGCGGCTTTTAAATAGCTAACCTGAATTAGGATTAATTACGCGCTTGGGTAATCACGGTATGCGCGTTCTATCTTTTTAGCCTGCTTTTTAGAAATACCTAAATGGGCAAGCGCAACACGTAAACGTGCACGCGATAGGTCAGACCCTAAAATCTCCATTGCATCTAATACCGAAGTTGATGATGTTTTGCCGGTAATAGCCACAAATATAGGCTCTAAGAAGTCTTTAATTTTAAGCTCGTGGAAGGTGGCTACTTCTTTTGCAATTGCAAAAATAGCTGGCTTTTCAAAGCTACGTAAGCCTTCTAGCTGCCATACAAAAAACTGCAGCGCTTGGCGAATAACATCTTCGTCAGCTTTACCTGCGGTTAATAGCGCTGGGTCGTAGGTCGGGATGCCGCCTACAAAGTGCCCTGCTAAATCAACCATGTCAGAGAGCGTATTTATACGCGTTTTAGCTTCTGGTAATACTTTAGCCAGCATGTCGCCATTAAATTTCCAGTCAACAAAACGCTGCATTAGCTCTGCATCAGTTAAGTTTTCGCGGATCCACATACCGTTTAACCAGCTTAACTTGTCTACGTCAAATACTGGGCCACCAAGCGATACACGCTTCATGTCAAAATGTTCAATCATTTCGTTAAGGGTGAACTTTTCACGCTCATCAGGCATTGACCAACCCATACGGCCTAAGTAGTTTAGCACCGCTTCTGGTAAGTAACCCATTTCTTTGTAGTAATTAATCGAAGTTGGGTTTTTACGCTTAGACAGTTTTGATTTATCTGGATTACGCAGTAATGGTAAGTGACCTAGTACCGGTGCTTCCCAACCAAAATCTTCATAAAGTTTTAATAACTTAGGCGCTGAGTTTATCCACTCTTCACCACGGAAAATATGGCTAATTTGCATATGGTGATCATCCACCACGTTTGCTAAAAAGTAAGTTGGAAAACCATCCGCTTTTAATAGCACTTGCATGTCTACGTTTTCCCACGGGATCTCAATTTCGTCGCGTAGGTAATCGTTAAACTTAAAGGTACCTTCGCTTGGGATTTTCATACGTATAACGTACGGTTTACCAGCAGCTAGGTTTGCTTTAATTTCGTCTTCTGTATGGTTTAAGCCACGGCCATCGTATTTAGGACGCAGACCTTCGGCCATTTGTTCTTCACGCATTTGGTCCAGTTCTTCGCTGGTTGCGAAACAATAAAATGCTTTGCCGTCTTCAACTAACTGATGAGCGTATTTTTTATATAAATCACTGCGCTCAGATTGACGGTATGGACCAAACTCACCACCTACATCAGGACCATGATCCCATTCAAGGCCTAACCAGCGTAAGCTATCCATGATGGCTTGTTCAGATTCAGGTGTGCTGCGAACTTGGTCAGTATCTTCAATACGAAGTACAAATTCACCGCCTTGCTGTTTAGCAAAACAGTAATTAAATAAGGCAATGTAAGCGGTGCCAAGATGCGGGTCACCAGTTGGTGACGGAGCAACACGGGTACGAATTGTCATGGTAATGTCTCTTTTAATAAGTGAGATGGTATGAAATACCAATAAATATTTTAAGCGGCTACTTTGTTTAAGTAAGCAATAATATCGTTTGATTCATAAAGCCATTTAACTTGGCCATCTTGCTCAATACGTAAACAAGGTACTTTAACTTTTCCGCCTTGCTCTAATAGCTCTTGGCGGTATTGCTCATCATTTTTTGCATCGCGTGTTTCAATTTTTAAGCCTTCACGCTTAATTGAACGGCGTACTTTTACACAAAAAGGGCATGCTTTGAATTGATAGAGCTTAAATTGTGCGGTTTGCTGATCAAGCTTAGTTTGCTCTTGCGGATCACGTTTTTTGCTACGCGGCGTAAAAACAAAATTAAAAAATAAGATGATACAACCTAAAACCCAGCGAACTAATTTCATCTTCAATACTCTTTACAACAAATTTAAGGTGCAAGATTTTAACACAAAAAAGCGCAACACTATAAGCGGATTATACGTTGCGCTATATCGTTAAAAAAGTGCTTAATTACAACACCACCATATCATCTCTGTGTAGCACTTCCACGCCGCTATCGTAATCAAGTAAATGGCTGATTTGATTAGAATGTGCGCCTTTTATTTTATCGATTTCAAGATGGCTAAAGCGCGTTAACCCGCGTGCAATAATTTGCTGGTTTACATCAATTAAGTTAATTAAATCTCCACGTTCAAATTCACCTATTGCACGCGTAATACCTTTAGCAAGTAAACTAGCCCCCTTAGATTGCAATGCATGCACCGCACCGGCATCAATTAAAATTTGGCCACTACTTTTAGGCCCTGCCAATAACCATTTTTTTCGACCATCTTTAGGCGCGGTAAGTTTTAAAAAACGGGTGCCTGGTAGTTGCTCGCTCATGCATTTTAAAATCACATTTTCATCAGCGCCTTTGGCAATAATCACCTCAACCCCAGCTCTTCTGGCAATATCCGCGGCCTGTAATTTGGTTGCCATACCCCCTGTGCCTAGGTTCGTACCGCTGCCACCCGCAAGTTGGCGTAACTCATCATTAATATGGGTAACTTCGTCAATCAAGGTGGCGTTAATGTCGGTGCGCGGATCGCTGGTGAATAACCCTTGTTGGTCGGTCAGTAGCAGTAACTTATCGGCATTGGCTAAAATAGCCACCAATGCCGACAAGTTATCGTTGTCACCTACTTTTATTTCGCTAGTAGCAACTGCGTCATTTTCATTAATGATCGGCACTACATCGTAATTTAATAGGGCATTGAGGGTATCGCGTGCATTTAAATAGCGCTCTCTGTCGTCAACATCCGCGCGCGTTAGTAGCATTTGCCCGACGTTAATGCCATACAACGCAAATAAGCTTTGCCAAATATGAATGAGCTGCCCCTGTCCAATGGCGGCCAACATTTGTTTGTCTATTAATGTGCGCCCACAGGGTTTTAATAGCTGTTCGCGACCTGCGGCAACCGCACCGCTTGATACTAAAATAACGTGATGACCTTGCTTTTTTAGCTCACTGCATTGGCGAACAAGTTCCACCATATGTGCTTTGTCTAACTTATCGGTACCGCCAGTGAGTACGCTTGTACCTAGCTTTACAACTACGACCTGATCCCTTTGCATGTTTTTTACTTAGCGCAATAAATGATGAATTTATTTATACCAGTTCGGTATTTTTGAACAAGTAAAAAATATTCAATCACCCCCTCTGCATGCTAGGATCGCACTATATTCAACCGATTAAATTACACCTTATGCCTGCCAGTTTATGTTTAATTATTGCCACCTTTTTGTGGGGTAGCTCCTTTATTGCACTTAAATACGCGATTGCGATTTATGACCCTGCCTTGGTGATATTTTTACGTATGCTCACCACTTTACTGATTTCGTTATGTTTATGGCGTTACGTAATTCGCTTTGAATATTTAAAAGGCGATTGGAAGTACTTATTAGGCATGTCACTGGCAGAGCCTTGCTTGTACTTTTTATTTGAAGGCCACGCAATGGAATATACCTCAGCGTCTCAGGCGGGGGTGATTGTTTCTTGTTTACCCATTATTGTGGCATTTTTAGCGTTTTTCATGCTCAAAGAGCATATTAGTAGAGCTATTGTGGTGGGTTTTACGCTGTGTATTGGCGGTAGTATTTTACTGACCTTGCTCTCACCGAGTTCAAGCCAAGCCCCAAACCCATTACTGGGGAATTTTTTAGAATTAATGGCCATGGTGTGCGCGGCATTTTATACCGTGTGTATAAAACATTTAGCTAACCGCTACTCCCCACTCACATTAATTGCTCTGCAAGGCGTGAGTGGTAGTGTGTTTTTTGCTCCGTTTTTATTATTTATTGATCTACCTAGTGAAAACCAACACGATTTAACCGCACTAATGAGCATTTTGTACTTAGGCTCTTGTGTTACTTTGGGTGGGTACGGCATGTACAACTATGCGATTAGTAAAGTGTCGGTATTAACTGCAGCAGCTTACTCTAATTTAATCCCTATTTTCACTTTAATTTTGTCAGCCATTATCCTCAACGAAGTACTAACTCTTGGGCAGTGGATCAGCATTTTTGTGGTGTTTATAGGCGTAATGATTAGCCAACGCCATCAAGAACTAGTGGTCGATATTCCTAACTCAACTTCGGGTGAGGATATTTCTGCCGACACTAACCATCTTAAATCGGTACCCGAGGCCAGTGAATCAAAAGGGTAACAGGTTAATAAATACAACCCTGATTGCTGCAAAAAATCGGTGTTGTACTGATTAATCACCTCAACATGAGTCACTGAATAATGTTGCACTTGGCCATTTTTAAGTTGTAGAGAAAATTGTTCCCCCACTTTAGCGTTTTTTAAAAACGCAAAGTGGGTATCGTTGTGGCCAGCAATAAGTGCTCCTTGCGAATTACCAAAATCAGCCCCACCTAAATCCCCTGCTGGTAAAAAGTGGCTCGGCGCAAACGCTAAATTTCTACCACTTGCACCATCAAGCACGGTTAGTCGTTTATTATGCTTTGGCCATATTATTTTTGCCACTGGGTAACTATCAGCATAAAACCACGGCTTAATTTTTTTATTAGGCGATTTAAGGGCTGTTTGCCAAGCTTGCTCTATTAACACTTGTGCAAGCCATGCCTTTGCCTGCATGTATACACCATGGCCAAACAAGCTCAGCCCCAAGGCTAGTAAACCTATGCTTAGCCACTTTTTCATTTACAGCGCCTTACTAACAACAGACCACCTAGAAGTAGTAATGCTCCAAACACAATATGCATTTTGCTTTGCCCATCTGTTTGCGGCAAGCGCATGGTCATTCCTTGTGGCATAGTATTAGCCACTTGTGTGCTTTGTTTAGCAACTTCTTTAATAGTGGTCTCTTCTATGGCAATGAACGCAGTAAATGGGCTAAGTAATTGATGCTCAAGCGCGAGCTGCTGCACTTGCTGTTTTACAACACTTTGTTGGTTGTATAACAATAACGACTTTATTTTTTGACGTGCCCAAAGCTTATCAATTCCCGTGGCTTTTGAACTTGCTTGCGGATTAAGCTTAACCTTAAACTCCCCATGCGCCGTTTGCCCCGTAAAAGTAATTGCATCGGTAGTGTCTAATTTAATAGCCACCATAATAGGCTCAGCAAAATATAGGTCAGGCAAAGGTGAGGGCCAAAAATCTAAGCTGTCTCCATTTGTATTTGTTAACGCTAAATTAGTCATAGCCGGGTGAGCAAGTTTATCAAACAACTGCTGCATTTTCGGCTGCACATCATGAGCACTGCTTATAAAGGTGTAAGTTCCCTTGCCTATATCAGCGGCACGACGCATAAAATAACGGTTAGGCGCGCTACCAATGCCCACGGTAAATAAACGGCTATCACCTAAGGTATGCGCAATATGTTTAAATAACTGATCTTCGTTACTTACGCTACCATCGGTTAAAAATACAACTTGGCGTACAAACCCTTCAAACTGCGCACCATCGAGTACTGCATCAAGTGCGCCTTTTATTTCAGTTCCGCCATCGGCTTGTAAGTTATAAATAAAGCGCTCTGCTCGACGTAAATTAAAGTCACTGGCAATTAATGGGGTCTCACTCATGGCTGCAACCTCACTATTAAAACTGACAATATTGAAGCTATCATCACTATCTAATAATGATAATGCGTAAAACAGCGCTTTTTTAGCTTGTTCAATAGACTGCCCATGCATAGATCCCGAAGTATCAACTACAAACACCATTTCACGCGGTAAACGCTGAGATTGAGTAAAGCTATCGCTTGGCGGCATTAGCATTGCTAACGCATACTGCTCACCATTTTGTGCTTGCTGAGTAAAAAGTGCAGCTTGCGCTTGCGCTAGTTGAAGTGGCTTAAACTCAAGTACAAAGTCTCTATTTATGGCTTGCTGTGGTTTTAGCACAATGCTGTATTGCCCAAATGCAGGGTTTTCAATATTAACTTGATGGTACTTAGCGTTTATATCAACCAATTCTAAGCCTATATCCATGTTAATTGTTAAGCTTAAATCGCTGGCATTTGCCGCCTCATTGGTTTGTTTTGTGTAAACAGGGCTTAACCAACCCTGTGGAGTAAACGAAGGTGTGTTAGTGCTTGTTATCGCATGTGTATCTTGTTCATCGTTAACTTCCCCTGTTATTGCATGATAGCGTGGCGTCATTGTGGTTGGAAAATGAATCGCAAAGATTCCGTGTTGGTAATCAATAATCTCTTGATACTCAAGCGTTATAACTATTTCTTCTCCTGGCCCTACATTTGCCACATTTGTAATAAACATATTTGCACGCTGCTGTCGCAGCAATGAAGCTTGTTTGCCTGCTTTTTTGGCAGCTTGGTACTGTTTTTCAGCTTGGCGTTTTTTTGCTATTTTACCTTTAATAACTCGCTCGCCAATGCGCATGGTCATTGCTTGCACGGCGCTTTCATCGGGTAAAGGAAATAAATAACGTGCATTTACGGCAAAAGGATTTTCATTTATGTAGTGCTGCGTTACTACAACATGATTAATTAGCCCTGTTAGGGTCATTTTTGCATCGCTTTTTAAAATAACCCCAGGGTTAACCGCCACTCCTTGGCTATCAAACAAGGATAGTTTTGGCGACTGTGCATGGCTTTTAAAGCTGGCCAAAAGCACGATAATAATAAAAATAAAAAGGCTTACCTTGGTAAGCACTTTGGTGGGTTTACTCAACATAAATCACTCCATCGAACGCCTTGCGATTAATTGCTTGCTGTTTGATCAGTCGTTTGATTAAGCGCACGGGTAGTGAGAGTAACGCGCCTGTCAAAAAAGTTATCTTCAAGGGTGTTACTATTTGCTATGCTTTGTTGCTCGCCAAATGCTTGTGCGCTTAAACGTATATGGCTTACACCTTGTTTAATTAAGTAACTTTGTACGGCGTTTACTCTGGCTTTTGAAAGTAATAAGTTTGCTTGCTCTTCACCACGCTGATCGGCAAAGCCACTTAAATCGAGTGCGAGTTGCGGTTGGCTTTTTAATAACGCAACCAATTGATCAAGCTGCTTGGCAAAATGTGGAGCAATATCGCTAGAGCCTGTTTTAAATTGCACCGTCATCGCCAATAAATTATTAAGCTGCGATTGAGTTAATTGCTCATTTTGTTGCGCCAGTAGTTCAAGTTGCGCCTCTAGGTGACTGTTATGATTAAGTACGTGCTGGTAGTCGTTGGTTTTCTCTGCCATTACAGTTAAAGCTTGCTGCTGCTCAGCAATGGTTTGCTCAGCCACCTTGGCATCGCCAATCAAACCACCAGCAAATGCGCCTACAAACGCGCCAATTGGGCCACCAACCACGCCACCAATAATGGCACCGGTGCTCAGGCCAACTATTGTTTCTTTTTTTGCTTCTTTTGATGGGGTATCCGCAGCAAATACTGGCGTACAAAAAGTGCTAACAAGTGTGAGTGCGATTAATGTTTTCTTCATGGTCTATTCCTTACTATTAATAATGGTTGGCAAGCTATTGGTTGGCACTTGCGTTGTATTGGTAATTTCAATAGCTGTATTAAAACACCATGAAGTGGCAACAAAGGGGAGTAAAAATGGCAAACTGCTGAGCAATTGTGGCAAAAAAATGGCAATTGCCTTTTTCACCTTACTTAGCACGAAAACTTCGTTATAGTGCGCTTTAAAATAAATAAGGGTGTGTAGAATGAAAAAAATAGCTATCGTTGAAGATGAAACTGCCATTCGCGAAAACTACATAGAAATGCTGAGCGCTCAAGGCTATCAGGTAAGTGGTTATGAAAACCGCACTCAAGCAGAAATAGCTTTTAAAGAAGCACTCCCCGATTTAGCCATTGTTGATATTGGCTTAGGCCATGAAATAGATGGCGGCTTTTTACTGTGCCAAACACTGCGTTCACTTTCTAAAACCTTACCAATTATTTTTTTAACCGCTCGCGACAGCGAAATAGACACCGTATGCGGCCTGCGCATGGGCGCCGATGACTACCTAACCAAAGATATTAGCTTAGCGCATTTAGCCGCGCGTATTGGTGCGCTATTTCGCCGCATGGAAGCATTAGAGCAACCCGCCGATGCCAACGCATTAATAATTCGCGGTCAACTAACACTCGACACGCAACGCATGCAGGTGCTTTGGCAGCAACAGTTGGTTGATTTAACCGTAACTGAGTTTTGGATGCTGCACTCACTCGCCCAACGACCTGGCCACGTTAAAAGCCGTAATGAGTTAATGAGCGATGCTAAAATTTATGTAGACGACAGCACCATTACCTCCCATGTAAAACGCATTCGCAAAAAGTTTATAGCACTCGATAGCCAGTTTGACTGCATTGATACCGTGTATGGCATGGGTTACAGGTGGGAGCAACCCACATGCTGAGATTTGGCCTACGCAGTAAATTTATTCTACTTTCATGCTTTTTGTTTTTGTTGCCATGGTTAGGCTACGAGTACGTATGGGAAATGGAAAAGTTTTTACGCCAAGGCCAAGAAAAAACGCTCGTAGGCACTACACGCGCACTGGCAACAGCCCTGCACGAACGCCCCGCTTTATTTGACGAACAAACCAACTTTTTAGATCAAGTTGTAAAAGGCCGCGATCTCTATGCTTATAATTTAAAAAGCCCAATTCAGCTCGATGGTAAACTCAGCGACTGGGACGCTTACCAATCGCTATTTTGGCTGTATGACAAACGCTACTTACAAACAGCCAATGATAACCATCAACTGAACAACTTATCATTTAGCCACATGGTAGGTAAGTTTGATAATTACTTATATGCTGTATTTAAAGTCACAGATGACACTGTAATTTACCGTGCTAAAAACAGCCTCAGCATTACCAATAATGACTATGTAAAAATTGGCCTAAAAAACCCTGATGGGCAATTTAATACTTATATTATTGCTCCGCGCCAAGATGGCTGGGTCAACGCATTTGATGCCAACAGTAAAATGCCTTTTACTAAAATTCAGGGTTTCTTTAAAAAAACTGAAACAGGTTATAACCTTGAGCTGCGCTTTCCTTTGAGTATGCTTGGCAATAAACTGGGATTTGCCATTGCCGATGTTGATAGTAAACAACCAAACCAAACCCCTAGTATTATGTCTACATCGAACTTAAATAACCCGAATGATTTAGGTTCGGTACTGGTGCCCTCCCCTGAAATAAACCGTATATTAAAAGGCATGGGACACAGCGGCAGTCGCATATGGGTGGTCGATAATCATCACCGTGTATTAGCGCAATCGGGCAGTATTCAAAATGCCGATGGCGTATGGGCCGATGGGCTAAAAAATCAAGCGCCAAAAACTGCGTGGCAGCGCTTTGAACAGGCCTATTTACATCCTTTGTATTATAAAATTTTAACGCGTCCTGAAGATGAATTTATAGATACCTTACACGATGTAGCTTCAATGCAAGGCGCTCATTTAGCCAAAGCACTGAAAGGTCAACCGGCCTCGTCTTGGCGACTCACTCCCGATAACAAAGCGGTAATATTATCGGCTGCGTATCCTATTTGGATTGAGGATAAGGTTATTGGGGCAGTTATAGCTGAAGAAACCACCAATGGCGTGCGTACACTGCGTAATAAATCGCTGGAAAAACTATTTAATGTGATTTTAGCGGTCATGTTAATTGGCACAGTCACTTTGTTCTTTTTTGCTTCGCGTATATCGAGCCGTATTAGGCGACTACGAGATACAGCAGAGCAAGCCATTGATGCGCAAGGACGAGTAACGGGCCATATAAATTACAGCGATGCCAATGACGAAATTGGCGATCTGTCGCGTAGCTTTTCAAATATAGTGAGCCGACTTGGTGGCTATACCGATTATTTAGAAAATATGTCGTCGCGCTTATCTCACGAGCTGCGCACACCGGTTGCGGTTGTCCGTTCATCTCTTGAAAACTTACAAAGCTTGCAGCAAAGTGAACTGAGTCAAAAATACCTTGAACGTGCCAGCGAAGGGGTTGAGCGCTTAGGGAAAATAATTACCACTATGAGCGAAGCTACCCGCCTTGAGCAAAGTATTCAAAGTAATGAGCCAGAGCAGTTTGATTTACAAAAAGTGATTAGTGGCTGTATGCAGGGCTACCAACTTACTTATACTAACCAGTTATTTACACTCAACATTTGCCAAAGCACACTGCCAATGCAAGGTGCCCCTGAATTTATAGCGCAACTGCTCGATAAGCTAATTAATAATGCCTTGGAATTTAGTGAAGCTAACACAGCAATTGAAGTCAGCCTTAAGCAAAATGAAAACAAAGCAACCTTAACGGTAAGTAATACAGGTACTTTATTGCCTGAGGGACTTACTGAACATATTTTTGATTCTATGGTATCGGTGCGCAGCCAACAAATGCAGCAACAACCGCATTTAGGCTTAGGGCTTTATATTGTAAGACTAGTGTGTGATTACCACAAAGGTACAGTAACAGCGCACAATAATGAGCAAGGTAATGGGGTGGTATTTACTGTGAGCTTACCACTTAATAACTAAAGGTTCCCTAGAAGCTATGCCTCTTTTTTTAACAAGCGATACAAAGTATCCATACGCTTATGCGCTTGCTGCACCTTTGCTTGCGCCTCAACTTTTATAGTTAAGATAAGTAGTAACAACAGATAAAAACTAGGCTGAGCTAATACGTCTGGGAACATCAATGAAACAAATGCGATATAAGCAAAACTGCCAAATAATCCCTTAAAAATATCAAAGGGTTTAGGTGAGTGTTTTTCAAACTCATCTTCAAGAACTCGTTTTTTTTCAGCTTCGCTTATCGCTAATTTTGCGTTAATTTGTTCTGGTGTCATTAAATTAAGTCCTTTTAAGATAAATACAATTATGGATATGCAGCTTTCACTATTAAGAATGATAAGCAAACTCAATTGTATCGCTATTTGGTAAAAGTGACGAGCAAAAAAGGCTGAAACGTCCTAGGGTCTGTTGACCTTTGCGATTAAAATTTGTTCAAACTAGGGGCGGTTTAATCGCGGCGCGAGGTTTGTAGCCTAGTGGGCTCGATAACTGCTCCTGCGTTATTCTACTGGCTTACATCCATGTAAGAATAAGTAAAAACCGAGCAAAGCTTCCGCGTCCTGCTCACGCCCCTTACCTACATCCATGTAGGCAACAAATAGTAAATCGCTCCTAGGCAGAACCCGAAGGGCAGCGCCCGTTTGGCATTGATGCTACGTTACCGCCTATTTATGGGGAATAACCACACTACATAGGCGCTGCCTTGCCTAAATACCAAACAGACTGCTGCAAATTCAACCTTGAAAGGTCAACAGACCCTAGTTATAGCAAGGACGTTTAAAAATGACTTAATGCAATATTATAATCAGTTTAAGTGACCTTGAGAGTGTTAGTGTTTAAAAACGCTTTAATGCAGTCTATTTCAGCTTGTTTGACCGTTTCGCCTATTTCGGGGCCTTTTTTGCCGCTTTTAAGCGCGTCTTGCACTATCTGTTTTTTATCCATTTTTTGTAGTTCGTTGTGAATAGCACGTAATTTAGCGGCTTGTGGATAGGGCTTATCCACCAGCGTTTCGCCTCGTCCTTGTGCATCACACTGGCACGCTTGAGTAAAGGCAATAAAACGCTCTGGATGCACTAGCGCATTTAAATTAGTGACGATTAATTTATGAATAGTTTGCGGTCTTAACTGTTCAAGCGTGTGACAAAGGGTATGGTTATCACTGGTAAGCACGCCTATATCACGAAAGCGATTAGGCACTTTTAAACGTTCACAAAAGGCCTCAACTACAGCAACCCCTTCACGTTCATGGCCGCGTAAATTACCGCGTTTTTTATAGCTTAGCGCTTTACCAAAGTCATGGGTTAAAGCAGCAAAACGAGTTTCTAGGTTGAAGCCTAAATCGGCTGCTCGTCTAAGGACTAGCATGGTATGGACAAACACATCGCCCTCGGGATGATGATTTGCCGGCTGCGGGGTATTTTTCATCTGTTCTATTTCAGGAAAAATACCTAACCCATCTAATGCTTGAAAATAAAGCTCAGGGTGTTTTTCGCCAAGCGCTTTTTCTGTTTCAAGCCAGACTCGCTCTGGTACTAGATGTTCCAACTCGCCTTTATTTTTAAGCTCATGCATTAATGCAGTAGTACTTGGATGAATAGACCAGTCGCTACCATAACGCGCTAAAAAGCGAGCAATACGCAATACCCGAACAGGGTCTTCTACAAATGCTTGGGTGGTGTGACGCAGTATTTTATTTTTTAAATCAGCTTGACCATTAAATGGATCAATAATAGTGCCGTTTTCGTCTAGCGCCATAGAGTTAATGGTTAAATCTCGGCGTGCTAAATCTTCTTCAAGGGTTACGTTTGGGCTGGCATCCACCACAAAGCCGGTATAACCTTTACCACTTTTACGCTCAGTGCGCCCTAGTGCATATTCTTCTTTAGTGTTTGGGTGTAAGTAAACCGGAAAATCGCTGCCAATGGGTAAAAATCCGAGTGCTTCCATTGTCTCTGGCGTTTCACCAATAACAACATAGTCATTATCTTTTGATTGTATGTTTAGCAGTTTATCTCGCACTGCTCCACCCACTAGGTAAACTTGCTTTAAACTCTGTTGCACTTTATTCCCAACCACTACTTTTAAGCTTTTCTTTGATGTTAATCATACCTAATAGTCATTAAAAAATCTGTGTTGTTTGCCAAGCTTTATTAAGCTCATTACAATAGCGCATTATTTTTTAATACCTAACAGCGAATGAAAAACCACTCAGCAAAAAAAGAACTTATGTTACTGCCCATCCTTTTGGTGGTTATTATTATGTGTGTTGCAGGGCATTTCTTGCTACAGGCTAATTTTCAAGATAGCCATTTGGTTGAGTATTTGTTAGCTGCAATTCCATTTGCTATGTTTGGCTTAGTAATAGTAGCCTTTAAAATGGCAGCCAAAAGTGAACAACAAGAAAATGATGAGTAAATAAGTTACTGATAGTTTTTTTCTGCTTTAGTGACTTTGTATAAATAGCGTCTTGATTCTGCACGTGAGTGCTTAGTGGTGAGAATATTATAAAACTGGCTTGCAGTAAGCTGATTTATTTGTGAAAACGCCACACTTCTATTTTTATTAAATATGCGCAGTACATTACCCGCCCCGCCGTTATAAGACGAGATCATGGCAAAGTGCTTACTTTTGTCGGTACTAATTTTGTTTAAGTAGTTATTTTTTAAAATACTTAAATAGGCGCTGCCAATATCAATATTATGTTTTGGATTAAACAATACAGCTTTGGTTGGTTGCCCGGATACTTTTTTTATTTTTTGGTATACATCGCGCCCTGCGGTAGCCGGGATCACTTGCATTAATCCATAGGCATTGGATGAACTCACCGCATGTGGATTAAAGCTACTTTCGGTTTCAATAATGGCATAAATAAGTGCTGCCGATATTTGATATTTTTTTGCAGCCGCCAGCACATAGTCACTGTATTTTTGTTTTCTTAAATGGGCATTTTGCTCGACTAAATCAAAACTAACCGACGAAATAACGTGCCCATATTGACGTTG
This sequence comes from Pseudoalteromonas sp. Scap25, assembly GCF_013394125.1. GTDB lineage: Bacteria > Pseudomonadota > Gammaproteobacteria > Enterobacterales > Alteromonadaceae > Pseudoalteromonas. The sequence goes on from NZ_CP041327.1 coordinate 2,638,962, forward strand.
CTTTTTTAAGTTATTATTTACTAAATAACGCGCAAATCGATTAGCACGCCAGCTATATTTTATGGGTAACTTATCTTGATCGAGCACTTGTTGGTATAAAAACGGCTCACCTTCTAAAATGGGCGCTTCGCTGGTAAAAATATCGGTTTTATCGGGATCGCTAGAGGTCAGTAAGGTCATAACAATGGCCTGCTGTAACAAGCTTATTGTATTTTTTAACGCGATGGTTTCTACTTTTACAGTGCCTTGCTCAAAATCAATAATGGCACGAGCTTGGTAATCATTACTGTATTTTACGTATTTTTTGGCACTAGGTTGCTGAGTGTTTTGTTTACCCCACTTGCGCCCAACAACGCTTTCTAATGCGGCTAAAAGCTGTTTTACGCTACCAACCTGTGCCTTAATAGAACGGTGTGTTTTTTGTGCTTGCTTGTGAATTGCAACCACGTCAGTAGGATCGTTTTTTACTTGCTTTACCAGTTTATTTAAATCAACAACGGGCGGTAAACCCGACATTGATTTACAGCCACTTAAGCCAACTAGCAAAAGTATAAACGCATACTTTTTCACACAACATCCTAATAAACTTAATAAATCCTCATTTATTATAATACATGATAACCAAACCAGTCAGGTTTAATTGTTTGTGCTTGACCACTTGGGGTTAGTTTAATATTAAGCTGGCTATCGAGTAAGTCGATAGCAAAGCAATCATCAACGTCATGTAAATCATCTTTATGTAGATGGCTAAGCCCTGCGAGTAAATCATTTTTAGCGCGCTGTTTTGCTTCTTCACTACTACTGGCAACATACAAAGCAAAGTCGTGTTGCTCTGCTAGTGAGTCGCTTCTGTAAGCACCTAAGTTAACAAAATAAAGCTGCTTATTTTGCTCTACATAACTATCAACTACCTCGACTTTATAACCATCAATGTGATTAACCGCCATGTAGCTATCCATGTGTACGCTATTTTTGTCGCCTACCCACTGACTTTTAAGCTTGCTATAAGTTTGCTCAATGTTTTGACCTACCACAAAGCGTACGTCGTGCATTTCTATGTGGCAACCTTGAATACGCCCACCTAAATACACCATAAATAACTGCATGCTCACTTCCTTTTTTAAATTATATTAAGCTATCTACGTCAATTTCATGCTTTTTAATTAGCTTATAAAAATCAGAACGATTACGCTTGGCAAGCTTGGCACCTTCGGCCACATTACCCCCTGCCATTTTCAGGGTATTGATAACGTAATCTCGCTCAAACTCTTTTTTAGCGTCGTTAAGCGAAAGTGGCTCAACGTTATTTTCATTGCTATTTAACGCACTAAGCACTAAATGTTCAGATATAACGTCACTTGGTGTTAAGGCAACTACCTGCTCCACCACATTTTGTAATTGACGAATATTACCAGGCCAATCATACCTTACCAATGCATGCATGGCATCGTTTGCAAAACGTTTTTCTTTTTGCTCCATACGTTTTGCAATATTAGCGCTAAAAAAGTTAGCTAATAAGCTAATATCTTCACGGCGTTCTCGCAGCGGAGGAAGTTTGAGATTTACTACGTTTAGACGATAATATAAATCTTCTCTAAACTCTTGATTGCTAATAGCTTCAGGCAGGTTTTTATGGGTCGCTGAAACAATTCGCACATTAATGGGGATCTCTTCTTGAAAACCGACTGGGCGAATGGTTTTTTCTTGCAGCACGCGTAATAACTTAACTTGTAAATTTAGCGGCATATCACCAATTTCATCTAAAAATAAGGTCCCCCCTTGCGCTTGCTGAAACAGGCCTTGGTGATCTTTTACCGCCCCTGTAAATGCGCCTTTTTTGTGACCAAATAACTCCGATTCTAATAACTCACCAGGGACTGCACCACAGTTAATAGCCACAAATGGGCCATCACTAACATGGCTGTGCTGATGAATTGCCTGTGCAAGCAGCTCCTTGCCCGTACCACTAGCACCAGAAATAAGTACATTTACCTGAGTAGGACCTAGTAATTTAACTTGCTCTAGCAAATGCAGCATAGCGCCACTGCGAGTAACAATATTGCTTTGCGGAGTAATATCATCATTATTCACCCCATGTATTTCTATGGCTTTAGCTAAGCTATCGAATAGCTCATCTTTATCAACTGGCTTAGTAATAAAGGCAAAAATACCTTGCTTAGTCGCCTCTACCGCATCAGGAATTGAACCATGAGCCGTCATCATAATTACAGGTAGTGCTGGGTAGCGGCTTTGCAATTGTCGGTGCAGTGCCATTCCATCCATTTCATCCATTCTTAAATCGGTGATCACCGCATCAAATACTTGGCTTTTAAGTATTTGTAATGCATTCATGCCACTATCACTGGTTGTTACTTCATAACCTTTTGATTGAATTCGAATTGCCAGTAACTGCAGTAAGCTGGCATCGTCATCAACGAGTAACACTTTAGCGCTTGATGGAAGTGTGACTGACATAGTTACTGCTCCTTGGTTTCTTCACGTAATAAAAGTTGCTGTTCGATTGCAGCTAATGACGATAAGGTTTTTTGCATTTCAGCGTTTAATGCTTGCTGTTGTTTTTTGGCATTTATTTGCATTAACACCTGCTGCTTTTGCAGCCATAAATAGTGTTTTATATCGTCTGGCCAATAGTAAGCCTGATCTAGCTTAAGCAATTGACTCATAACAGTATCAGGGTCGCGACTAAGGTTGACGCATGCGGTATTAAAAAATGCCTTAAGTGCTTGCTCCCCTAAGTAAGTTTTATTGTCAGGCGTTAATTTAAAGCCACCACATTGATGGGCATGCCATGCAATAACTTGCGCGGCGGGCGGATACATAAGATCTAGTTTTGGCCGCGGCTTTGGATTGGGCTGAGTTTGAGCTATTAGCTCAGGTTTAGCTGGTGTTTGAGTGTTTGTTAATTCACACCCAGATAAAAAAACGAGACTGCTGGTTAGCCATAAAATAGCCATTAAACGCGCAGACATATTATTTAACTCCTTTATTTTTATAGGGGATGACAATGTTAAATCGACAGCCTTGCGGCTCATTATGCTCAATAGTTAACTTACCCTGTAACTGTTCAACCGACTCTTTTACTATGGTAAGGCCTAAACCACTGCCTTGAAGACTAATCTCTTTACTGTGTTTACCTTGATAAAAAGCGCCAAAAACATGTTCTTTTTCATGCTCTTTAATACCACAGCCCTCATCAGCAACCTGTATAATTAAGTTATTACTTTCTAAACTTAAACTAATCGACACAGCTTGGTTTGGCTTTGAAAACTTTAAACCATTAGAGATTAACTGAATTAAAATCATTTCAATTAATTCTCTCGGTAAATTAAGTGCAACTGTCGGTAAGCTATTGTGCCAAATAAGCGACTGCTCTCGTGCGTTTAACCTATGTTCAAAATGATTACTTACCTTTTTAATGAGCTGGTTAAATTCCACTTCACTCACATTATCTTTACTGGTTCGAATCGCGTTATAGCTTAACAAACTGTCTATCATAGTGCGTAATCGCACCATAGATTGACTGATTAACCCAAGCACTGCTTTTTGCTCATTATTAATCGGCCCAACAATTTCATCGGCTAATAATTCAGTGCCCTCCACCATAGAGGCCAAGGGTGTTTTTAGCTCGTGAGTAACATGGCGTAAAAACGTATCTTTTTGCTGCTCTAGCATATGCAATTGCGCTTGCACCCACTGCAATTTGTTACCTAGTTCAATAAGTTCAGCAGATCCCTGCACCGATATTTTTTGCTGCCAATCTCCTTGGCCTAATTTATCAATAACGGAGGTTAAACCTTTTAAACGGCCACTTATCCGCCATAAAAACCCACCCCCAACAAGTAAGGTTAAAGGCGTAAGTGCCACTAACCAGTTTATAAAGGAGGCTTGTAAATTTGTCAGTTTAATTTGGTTTTGAGTGATTTTGGCTTCATTGGTTTCGCGAAGCCACATTGTTAGATCTGCCAGTATTTCACTAATTGGCACAAACAACTCTGCTTGCTCACGAGCTTCAACCACCAGTTTGGTATGCGCTGCTTTTAGCGTATCTGTTAACCTTTGCCATTGTTGAGTACTTTGCTGGCTGCTAGAAAGCTGTTTAAGCTCATTTATATTGTCCAGCGATGACTGCCATTTATCCACGATAAGTTTATCGAGTGAATCGCTTTTTAAAACCCAATTTTGCCTTGTTGCCCTTTCTAAACTGTTGAGCTCTTGTTTAAGAGCATTAAACGACTTGGTTACTTGGTAGTTATTACTGACAATTTGCTGCGTGACCGCTAATTGTTTATTTAATACATTTAAAAATACAATAACCACAATAGACAAAGGCAAGAGTGACAACAGCATGCTCATTACAAACTGGCCAATCAAATTAGGACGCCAATTTACCAATGCTTTATATTTTTCAGCCATGATTACAGGCATACACTAATCCTTCACTACTTTTAAGCGCTCTATTATTAAGCGTTCAACTTATACACTCGCTGAACCAAATACATTTTTGAGAGTAAAACCGTTGCAATGTCGCACAATTGCGACAAGTTAAGCACTTGATTTAAAAATAGTAAAAAACCCTAACTGAGAAAATGTTGCATAAAACACACAAGCGTCGGTAAATATTACCTATTAAAAATACGCTAGAAAGTTAAACCTATGATTTTTAATAAAAATAAAAACTGGCACCATAATTGTATTACGCTTATAAATATTAATTTTTAAAGGCCAAGGAATGACTAAAGGTTATTTAAAATCGACTGTATTAATAGCGTTATGTTTCACAAGTATCCATTCATTTGCTCTTGATGTGAACACAGCATTTTACAGCCTAGATAAGGACAGCAACGGCACATTAAGTGAAGCGGAAGCTGGTGAAGATGCATTACTGCATGAGAATTTTGCACAAATAGATAAAAATGAAGACGGACAATTATCGTTCGATGAATTTAAACAGTTTGTAAAATAAAGGAGTATATTTATGAAACAATTAATTGGTGCTTTTTCACTACTATTTTTGGCTATTAGCGCGACGGCATTGGCATCGTCGTTAAATGTACGTTTTATGCATTTAGATAAAAATATGGATGGCCAAATATCGCTTACAGAGGCTAAACAAGATAAACAGCTACTCAAGCAATTTACTGATTTAGACAAAGACAATAACGAGATGATTTCTAAAAAAGAGTTCGATAACTTTAAACTTTAAGCTTAGATTCAAGTTTCGTTTTGTAATATAGAGTTAAAAGCATTTGCCATAATCCCTGAGGGAGTGTGTAAACGGATTTAATGTTGGGAGTTAAATTATGGCAAGTGCTTTCTTTCAATACTGCAGCAATTTAAATACACCTTGGAACGCCAACTATGAGAATACTGCTTCCCTTTATTGGTGCTTTACTTTTTATCAGCCAAAGTGCATTGGCACTTGATGTAAAGCAACGCTTTGAGCATTTAGATACAAATAATGATGGATATTTAACCCACAGCGAGCTTGCTGCTCAGCCTCAGCTATTAAACTCATTTTCAAATTGGGATGAAAATCAAGACAACAGAATTTCTTTAGCTGAGTTTAAAAACTACTTAACCACTAACCTGTTCTGAGCATTTATATGAAGCATTTTAAAAATATTATTTTACTAACACTGACTGTTTTTAGCTGTATGAGTTTTGCAACAAGCAGTTATATTGCCGAAAAATTTGAAAAACTTGACCGCAACCAAGATGGCTTTTTAACTCGCTCTGAAGCTGCCAGCGATCCTGCTTTATGGTCACGCTTTGGCAGTTATGACCGTGACAAAGACACACAATTATCATTAAGCGAATACAGTTTGTACGCCAGTAAATAAATTGCCTCCTCAAACAAAGCTTGGTTAACAATATCAAGCTTGAGAAGGTTTAACTCCCATTGTTAACACATCCTATTTCCCCCTTAACTTGTTGCTTGCTTTAGCTAAAAGCTGACTTATACGACGCTTAATAAATTATGCTATTGGTATTCTAAATTTGAGTTTGCTACTGTGATAGTTCAAATAATAACAATGTGCGTCTTATGCAACTGATAAAAATAATAAAACCGATATTACTAGCAAGCCTTTGTGCCGTCACTAGCGTGGCAATAGCACAAACTCAAGTCATTTATAATGCTAATGGCTACTCACCTTTGTATAAAGGAAAAATGCGCCATGGCGAAGTAAACACATTTACAACCTTAGTTATAAAAGATGGCAAAGTAGTTAAAACAGGTCCAGACAGCTTAAAAAATAGCTTTCCTGGTGCAACCCTAATTGACGCGAAAGGAAAAACTCTACTCCCAGGGCTCATTGATGCGCATGGACATGTCATCGGGCTAGGTAATAATTTGTCGCAACTTGATGTGCGCGGTGCAAAGTCCGTAGATGAAGTAACCGCTAAACTCAAGGAATTTTCCAAAGATAAAGAAGGTTGGATCATTGGTCGAGGCTGGAATCAAGAACTATGGTCAAATACTCGCTTTCCTTCGGCCGCTGACTTAGACAAAGCAGTTAACGATCGCCCTGTTATTTTATCGCGAGTAGATGGTCATGCCATTTGGGTTAACTCAAAAGCATTAGAACTTGCCAATATTAACGCTGACACATCAGCCCCAGCTGGCGGAGAAATTATAAAAGATGAGTTTGGTAAGCCCACCGGCATTTTTATCGATAAAGCAGAAACCTTGGTTACTCAACATATGCCTGCAACGTCTGCACAATCGGTCAGTAATGCATTAGATGCCGCAGGTAAACACTTACTGAGCCTAGGCATTACCTCAACTCATGATGCAGGTATTGATAAAACCACATGGCAAGTTTACAAACAACGCGCCGAGTTAGGCACATTACCGCTTAGAATTGTAGCGATGTTAAGTGCAGCAAGCCCCGACTTAAGCGCTATGCTTAAAGCGGGTCGTTATCAAGATGCACAGGACTTTTTATCTATCCGCAGTGTAAAAATTTATGCTGATGGCGCATTAGGGTCACGTGGTGCTGCGCTTATTGAAGAGTACGCTGATAGAGCCAACCATTTTGGCCTTATGCTTGAAACCCAACAAAAGCTAGAGGAACTATTTACCCTGACTTTTAAAAATGGTTTTAGCGCTAACACGCATGCAATTGGCGATAGAGCAAATAAAATTGTGCTAGATGCTTATCAAAATGTATTTAAACAAACCGGTGGCATACTACTGCGCAATCGTATGGAGCATGCACAAATAGTCTCGCCAGAGGATATCCCGCGCTTTAAAACCCTGAAAATAATTCCATCTATGCAACCTGTGCATGCCACATCAGACATGCATATGGCTGAGCAGCGTTTAACCGACAAGCAACTACAAGGCGCTTATGCTTGGCAAACATTTTTAGACCAAGGTTCAACGATTGCGGCGGGATCTGATTACCCTGTCGAACTGGCGAACCCGTTTGATGGTTTATATTCTGCGATAACGCGCATGGATCATAATCAACTGCCTGAAAACGGTTGGCGCGCCAGTGAAGTTTTGAGCAGGGAAGATGCATTGCGTGCCTTTACCCTTGGCGGCGCGTATGCAGCGCATCAAGAATTTAAAGTAGGTAGTTTGGAGCAAGGTAAATGGGCTGATTTTATACTGATTGATCAAGACTACTTTAAAGTGCCTATTGAGCAGCTTTACAAAACTCAGGTGCTGGAAACGTGGATTGCCGGTAAATTACGCTACCAAAAAGATTCAGCAAAGTCTGAGTAAAAACAAAAAAGGGTTAACTTAAAAGTTAACCCTTTTTTGTATCAGCCTTAGACTGACGATATAACTTAATAATGTGATAAATATTGACCAGAGCTAACAAGCCGTTAGCAAATGCCACCGGCACAGAACCGATTGCTGCACCGTAAAAAGTAAACGCAATACAGCCAAGTAAATTAAACCAACGTAGTTTGGTCACATCGGTCATGGTCAAGGATATAACTAATAATGCAGATGCTAAATAACCTAAATATTCCCAACTCAATTGTTCTCTCCTAGGCTTTAGGTTAATATTACCAGCTAAATTTTAGTACATTATTAAAAACTGCTACGTAGCAGTTTAAATAAAAAAGCTAACTTACCAATAAAACCTTAAAATATGCTGGTTTTACCCACAATTTTTTAATCATTACACGGTAGAATGAAGGCCATTTAACGCCATTAAATAAATAACGGCGTGGGTAAGTTAGCGTAAATTCTTAATCTTAATGCTATCGTCATTAAGGTGTAATAAATAGGACAATTGTCCGAAGAGCATGATTGATGTTTCAATACCATTTTTCCAGTTACCTTGTTGAACAGCTGCTGACATTTGCCGGCAGTAGTTATCAGCAATCAAAAAAAGAAATATTAATACAGCAAGACCAACCACTCACTAAGTTGGTATTGGTGCGAAGTGGTACTGTATCGTTTAGTTACGATGTGGGGAATGGTCGACGCCTGCTGCTTGGTCAACTCGACTGCAACAACACTTTAATTGGTGAAATTGAAGCACTGAATAATAACCCGTGTATTTATACGGTAACCTGCTTCAGTGATGTTACGTACAATCTTATTGAGCTAAAGCATTGGCGTTCATTATTGCTCGACAAACCAGAATTGAGCCTATACACGGCGCAAACAATTGCTGCTAAGTTCCAAGAAAATCAAAAGATTAACTTAGATAAACTGTTGCTTCCCTTAAGCTACAACATTGCTAAAGACTGCTTATTACGTGCAGAAAATAACAACCCTACTTTATTGCGCGCCTATCCTACGGTAAATGCAGAAGCTGAGCGCTTTGCAACCACTGAACGTGCATACCGACGGGTAGTGAGTGAGTTGGTAGAGAAAAATCTAGTGCAACGAAGCACCCAAGGGCTGCAAGCTGTCGATATTCCTAAACTCAGTGAATATGTAGATAGCTTTGCACAACTTTAAAGACAATAAAAAAGGCCATTAAGGCCTTTTTTATTGAGCAAAGTCACGTTTATTTTTCAAGTAAAATATCGTGGATTTTAGCTAAATCAGATTTACCTTCAATAATTTCATCCGGCGTTAACCCTGATAATTCATGCGGGAATACTAACCATTCTTCAGATTCATGAATGTAGTAATCTGGCACTGTATCTACTTTTGAGTTTTTTGGCTTGTAGTATGGACAAGCAATACGAATATCACTCGGTAAGTTTAAACGCATTAGCTCAGAGAGCTTCTCTTTTAGCGCCACGATGCTTCGACCTGAGTCAAATACATCATCCACAATCAGTAATGAATCACCCGCATTCGCGTTTTCAACTATGTAGTGTAAACCATGTACTTTTATTTCTTTTGATTGCTTACCAATACCGTAATAAGACGACGTACGCACCGCAATATGATCGGTTTCTATGCCTTTGTAGTCATAATATTCTTGAACTGCAATCCCGATTGGAGCACCACCGCGCCATATACCAATAATAAAATCTGGACGAAAGCCATCTTTATACACTTGTGCCGCTACGCGGAATGAATCTTCAAGTAATTGTTGAGCCGTGATATAGCACTTTTCTGACATAGTAAGGATCCCAGTGGTATGTATAATATTTGAGCGAGGTTTAAATGAAATAGATGCCCAAACACGTATTGGCGAAGGATTTTACCGTAAATAAAACAAAATTGCTTGTATGGCGGATAAAAAAATAGGCACCCTTAGGCACCTATTTTTTAACTAATTGCTTAGTCTGAGTTGATTATGCTTTTTCAAGCAAGGTGCGCGCTACTGTACGCATACCTTGTGTAGTTGCACCTGAAGCCCACTGACTAGTACCACCACCCATATTAAATGCTGCCGCTAAATCAATATGTACCCAACCTTTACCATCGTTTGGCACAAAGCGAGATAAGAAACCTGCTGCATTTGAAGCACCACCATAGCCACCGCCTTTTTGTGCACGGCTGTTTGCTGTATCGGCATACGGTGATGGGCAGTTTTGTTGATGCCACTTTTCAAGCGGTAATGGCCATGCGGCTTCCATTTCTTGTGATGCAAAGTCTTCTACTTCACGTACTAGCTCTTTATCAAGGGCAAATAACGCGTTGTATTCTTGACCAACGGCAACAAGGGCTGCGCCCGTTAATGTTGCTGCGTCAATAATAAGTGGTGCACCCGTCTCACCTGCCGCCATTAGGCCATCAGCTAATACTAAACGGCCTTCAGCATCTGTGTTTACAATTTCAACGCTTGTGCCATTTTTGTAGGTAAGAATGTCACCTAGTTTGTATGCATGACCGGAAATTAAGTTCTCTGCACAACATAAAAACAGCTTAATGCGCTTTTCTACACCACGATTAATGGCCAGCGCTAAACCTGCAGTTACCGTTGCAGCTCCGCCCATGTCGCACTTCATGCCTAACATGCCTTCGCTAGATTTAATTGAGTAACCGCCTGAGTCAAATGTAATACCTTTACCTACAAGTGCTGCGCTTACTGGTGCGTTATCATCGCCAGTTGGGTTGTAATCAAGCTCAAGTAATACAGGTGGGCGTTCACTACCACGACCTACAGCATGAATACCAATCCATTGCTGCTCTAATAGCGCATCGCCTTTTATTATTTGGTAGCTAACATGTTCTGGTGCCAGTGATTGAATAAATTCAGCCGCTTTTTCTGCTAGGCTCTCTGGGTAAATGTCATCGGCGGTGCCGTTAACCATTTCACGTGCCCACGTTGCTGAAGCTTTTAAATCAGCAAGTTCTTTTAAATCAGATTGTGCATTATCAACAAACTCAACACCGTGCAGTACTTTTGGTGATACAAAGCCTTGGTAAAATGCCCATTGGCTCTCTGTACACCAAACATCGCCTTCAAGCACAACACTTTTAATGCCTTGGCTTGCAATAGTACGACCCGCTTTTTGCACGTTTTTTAATGTTTCTTGCTCAGATAAATGAACCGTTGCGCCGTGTTCGTTAAAAGATAGTGACGCACTTTCGCCCCAGTGTCCTGGTGCCGATTGCTCGCTTAATTGAACAACAAATTTTTCACTCATGTTAGAATATCCTTGCACTTAAATGTATGGTTGAGTTTACTATAGCGCGCCTAAGTTCCCAACAGCTTGCGGTAAATAACCTCAAATAGACCGCAAAGTCTTATTTTACTTAACCTGAACTCTGGTTATATAAGGAAGTCATTAATGAAATACACCCCGCCATTACAATCTGCTACGTTATTAAAACGTTACAAACGCTTTTTAGCTGATTTAGAGCTCAGTGATGGCAGCACTTTTACCGCTCACTGTGCTAATACGGGGAAAATGACGGGCTGTGCAGACTCTGGTTTTAATGCCTTTTATTCCACCAGCAGTAACACCAAACGAAAGTACCCACAGTCATTAGAGCTGACGCAAAATAACTTATCACAGCTTATTTGTGTAAACACAGCCGTTGCTAATAAAGTAGTAGAAGAAGCGATTAACGCTGAAGTGATTAAAGAGCTGACAGGCTATCAACAAGTCCAAAGTGAAGTGAAGTATGGCAGTGAAAACAGCCGCATCGACTTTTTACTTACCCACAGCAGTAAAGCCAATTGCTATGTTGAAGTTAAATCAGTGACTCTCCTAAGTGAAGAGCATCCACAAAGCGGCCAAGGTTACTTCCCTGATGCGCAAACAGTTCGTGGGCAAAAGCATATTCGTGAATTAATCGAAATGGTAAAACAAGGGCATCGTGCGGTATTACTATTTTCGGTGCTACATCAAGGGATCACACAAGTGAGTGCGGCGGCACATATAGATTCAACCTATGCACAATTACTAAGCGAAGCGATTGAGCAAGGCGTAGAAATATTAGCTTATAAAGCCCATATTTCTGCTAGTGAAGTAACTTTAGTTGAGAAAGTGGCGTTTGTTGAGTAAAAGCGCGCATTTAAACGTTGGTATTGCGCTACGCCAAAAAAATACTTAGTCAAAAAGTAAAAATAAGTTGTTTTTATTATTATTGCCCATATAACTACGCCAGTTTATAAACCAATACTGTGATAAGAAAGTATAAGTAGTACTTTTACTACTTTTATATCACCAAACAGGGTTAAGCTAATTCGATTATTTAAAAATAAATTTGCCTAGGGTATGAGTTTCTGTTATTTATACCGCCGGCTAATGCTGAGGCATTAAATTAAGGATTTAGGAGAGAGTTATGCCAGACCAAAAAAGACATGGTTTATTGGCTCAAGCCGGTTTAGAACCATACCAAGAAAAACCGGGTGAAGAGTACATGAATGATGCACAACGTGCTCATTTTAAAACAATTTTAGAAACTTGGCGTAATGATTTACGTAACGAAGTTGATCGTACCAAATCACACATGCAAGACGAAGCAGCAAACTTTCCTGATCCCGTTGACCGCGCAGCACAAGAAGAAGAGTTCTCATTAGAGCTTCGTACTCGTGACCGCGAACGTAAGTTAATTAAAAAAATTGAAAAAACAATTATATTAATTAAAGAAGACGAATTTGGCTTTTGTGAGTCTTGTGGCATTGAAATTGGCATTCGTCGCTTAGAAGCGCGCCCTACTGCTGATTTATGTGTAGACTGTAAAACACTTGCTGAAATCAAAGAAAAGCAATCTGGACGCGGCTAATTAAGTATAGCCATGTCTTCTACAGCCGTTACTGCGCAAGTATCTAACTATCGCGGCCGATTTGCACCGTCCCCTTCCGGACCGTTACATTTTGGCTCACTTGTGGCGGCTGTAGGTAGCTATCTAGATGCAAAAGCGAACCAAGGAAAGTGGTTAGTTCGCATTGAAGATATAGACACCACTCGCGTTGTAAAAGGCGCCGCCACCGATATCCTAAATACCTTAGACGCCTATAACCTCAATTGGGATGAAAACGTTGTGTACCAAACACAGCGTCTTACTATTTATCAAGATGCCGTTCACGCTCTGTCACAACAACAGCTTGTTTATGCCTGCCAGTGCTCTCGTAAGCAAATAAAAGCCCTCGGCGGCATTTATCAAGGGCAATGTAAACACAGCCAACTAAGTGAACAAGGTCATGCCCTACGTTTAACTCAATGCTATGCAACCGTTGATTATAAAGACCTTATTCAAGGGCATATTGACGTGGACCCAGCTCTCGCTCATGAAGATTACATAATCAAACGCAGCGATGGTTTATTTGCCTATCAACTGGTGGTGGTTATTGATGACATTGAGCAGGGGATTAATCGTATTGTGCGAGGCGCTGATTTAATTGAACCGACTGCGCGTCAAATTAGCTTATTTAAACAGCTAAATTGCCCTATTCCAGAGTTTGCTCATTTGCCTTTGGCTGTAGCAAAACCAGGGTTTAAACTGTCTAAGCAAAATTACGCCCCTGCAATTTGCAAACAAAATCCAAAGCCCACTTTAATAGCTGTATTCGAATTTTTAGGCTTGCCAATACATGAGCAACTAATGGATTTAAACACAGAACAATTACTCGCTTGGGGCGTGGCGCATTTTAACTTAAGCCTTGTTCCTGCTAAGCGCGAAATACAGATTTAACCTCCCATTACGTATTACGTGTGATTAATTCAAATAAAATCGTTAAAAATGGCTTAATTTCAGTGCTGCAACTTAATTTTTTTACCTTGCTGGTATATGATAGCCGCCTAAATATATGCTAATTACATTAAACGGTAAGAATCACGCTTTAAGCGAATACTTGCTGTGATTTTGATTGCAATGGCGAGCAAATCAACCGCTTCTCTAGGAGACAGACTATTATTTCCAAGCTTTTTCAATTTTGTCGACAAATTATCGGCCCAAGTGCCAATAACGAAAATGTCGCAATCAGCAGTGAGCCGTTAGTGATCCCTAGAGGTGAGCATGGTATTTCTCGCAAACAATTTAGCCCAAATGCAATCAAAGTACTCTACCGCCTAAAAGATGGTGGCTATGATGCTTACTTAGTTGGTGGTTGCATTCGCGATGTATTGTTAGGCCAACAACCTAAAGATTTTGATGTTGTAACCAATGCTACCCCTGAGCAAGTAAAAAAACTGTTTCGTAACTGTCGCTTAATTGGTCGCCGCTTTCGTTTGGCGCACATTGTTTTTGGCCGTGAGATTATTGAAGTGGCCACAATGCGCGGCCATCACGAAGCACAAGAAGATAAAAATCAAATTAGCCAGTCAAGTGAACATGGGCAACTTCTTCGCGATAACGTATTTGGTAGCATTGAAGAAGATGCAGAACGCCGTGATTTTTCAATCAACGCTTTATACTACTCGATTAATGATTTTTGTGTTTACGATTACGCAAATGGCTTAGCCGCTATCAAAGCAAAACAAATAGAATTAATTGGCGATCCTGAAACACGCTACCGTGAAGATCCGGTACGTATGCTTCGCGCAGTGCGCTTTGCCACCAAGTTAGATATGCAAATAGCGCCAGCAAGCGAAAAGCCGATTACCGAATTAGCGAGCTTGCTTGATAATATTCCGCCAGCGCGTTTATTTGAAGAAATACTCAAGCTATTTTTAAACGGCAAAGCACAGCAAAACTTTATAATGCTGCGTCAGTACGGTTTATTTAAGTCGTTATTTCCTGAGCTAGACCGTATTTTAAATAAAAACCCTGGCGGACTTGAAGAAACCTTCATAAAGCAGATGTTTGCAAACACTGATATCCGTATTAATGCAGATAAAAAAGTCACTCCTGCATTCGTATTTGCAGCATTACTGTGGTTCCCGCTGATTGAGCGTACTGAAAAAATTAGACGCCAAGAGCAACTATCAGAATACGATGCATTTGCTCAAGCAATTAATAAAGTACTGAGTGAGAATGCCCAACATATTGCCGTACCAAAACGCTTTACTTTAGGTGCCCGTGATATTTGGCATATTCAACAACGCTTAGATAAACGTGCTGGCCAGCGTGCCTATCGTTTAACACAGCAGCCGCGCTTTAAAGCCGCTTATGATTTTTTACTATTGCGTGTTGATGCTGGTGAAACTGAGCATACAGAGCTGGCACAGTGGTGGACACAGTACTTAGGTCAAGATATTAATGGCCAAAAAGAAATGGTACGAGAGCTTGGTCATCAAGGTGGCCCAAAGCCACGCAAGCGACCTCGTCGTCGTACTACTAAAAAGCCAGCTGAGTAAATAATGTTACGTGTCTATTTGGGGTTAGGTGCAAACCTTAACAGCCCTAAAAAACAACTTGATAACGCTGTTATTGCACTTAAAAGCTTGCCAAACAGCGAACTTATAGCCTGCTCGCATTATTATGCGAGCAAGCCTATGGGACCACAAGATCAACCTGATTATGTGAATGCAGTCGCCTGTATCAACACTTCACTTGAGCCAGAGCAACTACTCGATTTAACCCAAGCCATAGAACTGGAACATGGGCGAGTCAGAAAGGCTGAGCGCTGGGGCGCACGCACATTGGATATTGATATTTTATTATTTGGTGAACACATTTTAAATACCGATCGTTTAACCGTGCCTCATTACGGATTAACTGAGCGAGAATTTGTTGTTTACCCACTGCAAGAAATTGCACCGGAACTGATTTTACCTAGCGGCGCATCTATCAAACAGATAGCAAATACCCTACCGCTTAACGACTTACAACAATTACCACGGTAATTAATTAAGGCCATTGTCTGCGAGAATATTATGTCTAAAATAACCGTTTCAACTTTGAATAAAATGAAGGCTGAAAGTAATAAAATCACTGCGTTAACAGCTTACGATGCTAGTTTTGCTAAGTTATTTCATGATAACGGCGTTGATGTTGTTTTAGTTGGTGATTCTTTGGGTATGGTATTACAAGGTGGCGATGATACCTTAGCGGTTACAAACCAAGAAATTGCCTACCATACTCGCTGTGTGCGCGCAGGAAGCCGTGATTTATTTGTTATTGCTGATTTACCGTTTATGACCTACGCAACCCCAAATGATGCGTGTAAAAATGCTGCAGAACTGATGCGCGCGGGTGCTAATATGGTCAAACTTGAAGGCGGTGAATGGCTACATGACAGCATTAAATCACTAACCCAACAAGGTATTCCAGTGTGTGGCCATTTGGGTCTTACACCGCAATCTGTGCATGTATTCGGTGGTTTTAAAATCCAGGGCCGTGAAGAAGCGCAAGCGCAAAAAATTATTGCCGATGCAAAAGCATTAGAAGCCGCAGGTGCTCAACTACTGGTGCTTGAATGTATTCCAAGTGCCTTAGCAAAACGCGTTACAGAGTCATTGAGCATCCCTACAATCGGGATTGGTGCGGGTAATGCAACCGATGGTCAAATTTTGGTTATGCACGACTTGGTGGGCATTTCTGCAGGTTATATTCCTAAATTTTCAAAAAACTTTTTACTCGAAACAGGCAATATGCCTGCTGCAGTTAAAAAGTATTGTAACGATGTCAAAAGCGGCGTATTCCCAAGCGCTGAACACGAGTTTAAATAATGCAGTCAATCACTGAAATAAAATCATTACGCAGTCAAATTAGAACCTGGCGCCAAGCCGGTTTAAGCGTGGCATTTGTTCCTACTATGGGCAACTTACACCGTGGTCATTTTTCACTGGTAGAAAAAGCTAAAACACTGGCCGATAAAGTGGTCGTGAGCATTTTTGTTAACCCAATGCAATTTGGTGCTAACGAAGATTTAGACAGTTATCCGCGTACTCTAGATGCTGATAAGCAAGGGTTAGCTGATCTTGAAACAGACATTTTGTTTATCCCCAGTGTTGAGACTATTTACCCTAATGGTTTAGGCGCGCAAAGCTTTGTTGATGTGCCTGGTATTTCAATGGGATATTGTGGTGGTTCACGCCCAGGCCACTTTAAAGGCGTAGCGACTGTTGTTACTAAGCTATTTAATTTAGTACAGCCTGATTATGCTTGTTTTGGTGAAAAAGATTTTCAGCAGCTACAAGTTGTTAAAACCATGGCTACTGACTTATCAATACCAGTAGAAATTATTGGTGTACCTACCATGCGTGAAGTTAGCGGCCTTGCCATGAGCTCGCGTAATGGGTACTTATCAAGTGATGAAAAACAAACCGCTCCTGCTTTATTTAATACCTTAAAGCATTGTGCGCAGCAAATAAAAAGCGGTAATAAAGACTTTGCTACATTGGAAAGTGAAGCAAAGAACGCATTAGAAAACGCAGGCCTAAAACCAGATTATTTTTCGATAGCTCAACGAGATACATTAAAAGCTGCTACACTCGAAGATACACGATTTGTAATTTTAGCTGCCGCCTTTTTAGGTAGTGTTAGATTAATCGACAATATTCAGGTTGAAGTTTAATACTGGTGTGGCCTCATTTTAAGGATAAGCATGAAAACTTTTTTTAAAACTAGCCTCGTGGCTTTTTCGTTTGCAGTTATTGCTGGCTGCCAGAGCCAGCCGGGTAATCCAGCACTTAATCAGTGTGCTCAACAAAGTTATCAATGTGAAACCAGCTGCGAACAGCAAACAACCACCGATAGTCTTAAATCGCAGGTTTGTTCATCAAAATGTATTGAGGCTTACAATCAATGCAAAGTACAAGCTGAAAACTTAGGTAAAGCAACAAACTAAATAATCTTAAGTAAAACAAAAAAACCGCTCAATGAGCGGTTTTTTATTATTTGCTTTGGCTGCTTATTTCAAGCCTAACTTTTTAAGCTCTAGTTCAACTAACTTTGCAGAAAGTGGTACATAGCCATCCTTTTCTACAATTTTTTGACCGTCTTGAGAAAGTACCATCTTTAAGAACTCAGCTTCAACTGGCCCAAGTGGCTTATTTGGGTGTTTATTTACATAAACATATAAAAAACGTGATAGTGGGTATTTACCTTGTGCTACGTTTTCAAGCGTGGCATCAACAAAGTTAGTGCCTTTTTTAGATAACGGAACAGTACGCACACCCGATGTTTTATAACCAATGCCAGAGTAACCAATCGCATTTAATGACGCTGAAATTGACTGTACAACAGAAGCCGAACCCGGTTGCTCGTTCACGTTATTACGGAAATCACCTTTACATAGCGCTTTCTTTTTAAAGTAACCGTAAGTACCTGATACTGAGTTACGTCCGTATAATTGCACGTCTTTTGCAGCCCAATCACCTTCTAGACCAACATCACTCCAGCGATTTACTTGCTCTGATGCACCACATTTACGAGTTGATGAGAAAATAGCATCGATTTGGTCAATGCGTAGTCCTTCGATTGGGTTATCTTTGTGTACAAATACTGCCAACGCATCAATTGCTACTCGCACTTGTGTTGGTTTGTAGCCATGACGCTTTTCAAATGCTTCAATCTCTTTTGACTTCATTGCACGGCTCATTGGACCTAAGTTAGCCGTACCTTCAGTTAGTGCTGGTGGCGCAGTAGACGAACCTGCCGCTTGAATTTGAATATTTACATTTGGGTAAATACGCTTATATTCTTCAGCCCAAAAGGTCATCATGTTGGCTAATGTGTCAGACCCTACTGATGAAAAGTTACCTGATACACCGCTAATTTTTTGATACTCAGGAATACCGTCTTCTAATGCAACCGCTTGTGCAGATACAAATGTTGTAACAGCCACACCCATTGCGGCAACTAAGTTTTTAAATTTCATTTTGGGGTTCTCCAATTTGTTCGTCCCATTTCCTAACTGCGGTTCACTCTAAAGTGAGTACATGACAATGGTGTGACTCTTAAATGACACTTTTATGACTACCTATATTGCTTGCTACTAATGGCGAAATAACGATAAGTCTATCGCTTGAAAACGCGAAAGAAAAACAAGAACCTTTACCCAGCTCGCTGTGAATTTTTAATTGACTACCATGGCGAGTAAGCACATGCTTGGTAATAGCTAAGCCTAAGCCTGAGCCACCTGTGGTACGGCTTCTGGCTTTATCTACTCGATAAAAACGCTCAGTTAACCGGTTAATATGCTCAGGTGCAATACCATCACCATTATCGGTCACACTAAAACATGCTTGTTCATTGTTGCGCTGCCAAAGTACCTCAATTTTACCGCCTGGTTTAGTATAATGAATGGCATTAAATACTAAATTTGAAAAGGCACTTCTAAGTTCATCCTCAGCACCGGTAATATCAAGCGATGCATCAATCTTAAAAATAAGTTGATGGCCTTTGTCTTGATTGATAGATTGCGCTTCTGTTTCAATTAAGTTTAATAATCGTGGCACATTCACCGCTTTGTCATTACTGTGTTGCTTTCCCCCTTCGATGCGCGATAACGACAACAGCTGATTCACCAAGCTATCCATACGCTTACATTGCTCTAGCATAGTAGTTTGTGCTTTATTCCACATTGCAGGCGGGGGAAGTGAATCACTATCGAGCATTTCAAGGTAGCCGGTAACAACAGTTAAAGGGGTTCTGAGCTCATGAGAGACGTTTGCTACAAAGTCTTTACGCATCTGCTCAAGTTGCTTTAAGCGAGTAACATCGCGTACCACTACCAACAACTGTGTATTGGCATAGGGCATAACCCTAAATTCAAGAACTTGCTCAACACTGTGGCCACTTTCAAGCTCCAGAGCATCGCTAAACTCTTTACGACGCATATATTTAGCAAATTTAGGATCGCGAATTAAGTTATCTAAACGCTGACCATGATCAACCGGCCACTGTAACCCTAACACTTTGAGTGCAAGTTGATTACACCACACAATTGATAAGTCGTTTTGTAGCACAACAACGGCATCGGGTACGGCCTCAGCGCCGTCACGAAAACGCCGTATTAGCTCTGCCAGCTCATTACGTTTTTTACGATTGCGGTGTTGCAGCTGGTAAATACCTTCAAATACTTGCTCCCACGACCCTTCCCCTTCAGGCGGGTTAAAACTGCGTTGATCATGCAGCCAGTCACTTAAGCGATAAAGCTGATGGTAATGCCACATAAGTAGCGAAAAAGCGCCCAAAAACAACATCAAAAATGGGGCACCAATGAGCACCCCAATTAAAAGCAAAGGTATAAAATAGACAAACAGCCGTTTAGTTAACGCCTGCTTGTTAATAACTCGATACATACACGCTCTTTACCTTATAAACACTAGCAGATGATTTGACTGTGCTAGGTTAATAGATTGTGACTTACGAAGTAAACTTATAATTTACTCGAAAAGCGATAACCAGCACCGCGAACTGTTTGTACTAAGCGGTCATGCCCAAGCGTAGCAATTGCCTTACGCAGGCGACGGATATGAACATCTACAGTTCTATCTTCAACATAAACGTTAGTACCCCATACATGATCAAGTAATTGCTCTCGGCTATATACACGCTCAGGGTGGGTCATAAAAAAGTGTAACAGTCTAAATTCCGTTGGCCCCATATCTAGCTCACTGCCACCTGAGGTCACACGATGCGAAATAGGATCTAAACGTAAGCCATGTACTTCAATCGCCTCTTCAAGTGAGGTAGGAGCAACACGACGAATAACCGCTTTAATACGCGCCATTAACTCTTTAGGTGAGAACGGTTTTGTAACGTAATCATCAGCACCGACTTCTAAACCGCGTATTTTATCTTCTTCTTCGCCGCGGGCTGTCAGCATAATGATAGGAATTTGGCGTGTGTGTTCATTTTGTTTGAATTTTTTAGCGATTTGAATTCCACTACCGCCAGGTAGCATCCAATCGAGTAACACCATATCTGGATAAGGTTCAACCATTGCAGATATTGCAGAATCATAATCTTCTGCCTCAATGGCTTGAAACCCATTTTGTTCTAAAACAAAAACCAACATTTCCCTGATAGGTGCTTCGTCATCAACGACTAATACTTTACGTGACATTCCAATTTATCTCTTAGGCTATTGAGTAGGTTTCATTATTATGACTAAGTATGACATTTTTATTAAAGTGTAACGTGGAAATCAAAATGAGCGTAAAAAAAAACACAAAATAGTGACAAAAAATTAAATATGTCATCTTTGTATCATCATAAGCTGTAAATCAAAAAGCGGTTTGAGGTGTTAATAGCTTAATAATTGCGCGTAGTTTTTATATTATTTATGAGATCATCAAATTACTAAGCGACGAGTTTTAACAACTATATTTTTAGTCTGATCATAAAAGCTCACTGCGCCACGACACTATTTAGATCAGCTTTATTAAGATCTTAAATATCAGGATCAGAGTTTTATCAAGCAGATCCCTTTGCGGATCACTATTTTACCCACTACTAAAGCTAAACCAATGATTTTTTGTATAATTTTCATTCTACCACTGCGCTTTACGATGCCTAAATGACTAAAACATGCCCATTTTAGCGCTTTAGTTAGTAAAGTAATGATCCCAGATATGACAAGTTAGTAATCGAGTGATCCCAAATTAATAACTAGGTAAAATACTGATCCCCCACAGATCAAAAAAGCCAGTGCATAGGCAACTGGCTTTTATAATGAGCGCGAGAGTATCGCTATTATTGGCTCATTATTTTATTTTTGGGTTTAGCTCACCGCTTAAGTATTTAAGGTGCATTTCATCTAACGAAATTGGCTTAATTTTACTTGCTTGACCTGCAGTACCAAACGCTTCGTAACGGGCAATACAAATATCAGTCATCGCTTGCGTTGCAGCGGCTAAGAACTTACGTGGGTCGAAGTTAGACGGGTTCATTGCTAAATGACGACGGATTGCACCGGTAGACGCTAAACGTAAGTCAGTATCAATGTTTACCTTACGCACACCGTATTTAATACCTTCAACAATTTGCTCTACTGGCACGCCGTAAGTTTCTGGGATCTCACCACCGTATTGGTTGATCACCTCTAACCACTCTTGTGGTACTGAAGACGAACCATGCATTACTAAGTGGGTATTTGGTATACGCGCGTGGATTTCTTTAATACGATCAATTGCTAAAATGTCGTCGGTTGGTGGACGCGTAAATTTGTAGGCACCGTGTGATGTACCACAGGCAATAGCCAGCGCATCAACATGGGTTTTATTTACAAAGTCTGCCGCTTCTTCTGGATTTGTTAGCATTTGCTCAGTGGTAAGTTTACCCTCAGCGCCAACACCATCTTCTTCACCCGCTTCACCAGTTTCAAGTGAACCTAATACACCTAGCTCACCCTCTACAGATACGCCACACGCATGCGCCATTTCAACTGTTTTACGTGTTACATCAACGTTGTAATCGTAGCTTGAAGGTGTTTTACCATCGCTCATTAATGAGCCATCCATCATTACTGATGAAAATCCTAGCTGAATTGAACGCTGACATACACCCGGTGATGTACCGTGATCCTGATGCATAACCACTGGAATATGTGGCCATTCTTCAACTGCCGCTAAAATCATATGACGAATAAAAGGTGCACCGGCATACGCACGTGCGCCCGCAGAACCTTGCACAATAACAGGGCTGTTTGTTTTATCAGCCGCTTCCATAATTGCACGCATTTGCTCTTGGTTATTTACATTAAACGCGGGTACACCGTAACCATGCTCTGCGGCATGATCAAGAAGTTGTCGCATACTGATTAAAGCCATTGGGTATTCTCCAATTTATCGGTAGTTATTTTACTACCTAGTTTGAACGGATTTGTTAGTTTGGCGCAATCACTGCGCCATGAATTAAAAGGCAAATGGCCTAAAATTCATATTATTAACGACTAAATAAAAGTGAGAGGTATTTACTCGTTAATTGTAGCAGATGTGAAATAAGCACATCTGCTTTACGGCTAGCTAATACCCTAAGGTATTATTTAGCGCGTGATTCTAGCATTGCAACTGCAGGTAGTTTTTTGCCTTCTAAAAACTCTAAGAACGCACCACCACCAGTAGAAATATACGATACTTTATCACTAATGCCATACTTATCAATTGCCGCTAGGGTGTCACCACCACCAGCAATAGAAAATGCGCTTGAATCAGCAATCGCTTTTGCAATAGCGCGAGTGCCATTACCAAATTGATCAAACTCAAACACACCCACTGGGCCATTCCATACAACAGTGCCCGCATTAGCAATAATTTTTGCAAGTTGATTAGCAGTATCAGGGCCAATATCAAAAATCATATCGTCGCTGGTGACTTCACTTACATCTTTAAGTGTGGCTACAGCTGACTCTGAAAACTCATTACCTACAACAACATCTGTGGGTACCGGTATTTCGCCATCGTTGGCTTTCGCTGCAACGCATAAACGATTTGCTTCATCCATTAAATCAGCCTCATAAAGTGACTTACCTACGGGATGACCAGCAGCTGCAATAAAGGTATTGGCAATACCACCGCCGGTAACAAGCTGATCAACAATTTTAGATAACGAATCAAGTACGGTTAATTTAGTGGATACTTTAGAACCACCCACAATCGCCACTAACGGACGGGCTGGGTTATCAAGTGCTTTACCTAGGGCGTCTAGTTCAGCCGATAATAATGGACCAGCACACGCTACATCAGCAAACAGACCCACACCATGGGTTGAAGCTTGTGCGCGATGTGCAGTACCAAAGGCATCCATTACGTAAACATCACATAATGCAGCGAGTTGCTTTGATAGGGCTTCGTCGTCTTTTTTCTCGCCTTTGTTAAAACGTACGTTTTCAAAAACAACCACTTCGCTATCTGCAACATCAACGCCGTTTAAGTAATCTTTTTCTAGGCGAACAGTTTGCTCAAGTGCATCATTTAAGTAATCAACAACGGGTGCTAATGAAAATTCGTCTTCGTATTGCCCTTCCGTAGGACGGCCTAGGTGTGACATAACCATCACTTTTGCACCTTTTTCTAGCGCAAGTTTGATAGTAGGTAGTGCAGCACGAATACGTGCGTCTGACGTCACTTTACCTGCTTTAACGGGTACATTTAAATCTTCACGAATTAATACACGCTTGCCGTTTAAATCTAAATCTGCCATTTTTATGACCGACATGAACATCTCCTTAGTTAACGATACTAAACCAATAAATACGTTTTAAATATTACTTAAATGCCATCATAGCACGAGCGGTATCAAGCATGCGATTCGCAAACCCCCACTCATTATCACACCAAACTAGTAATTTTATCAGCCGTTTATGACTAACACGTGTCTGTGTGCCATCTATAATACAAGAATGGGGATCGTGGTTAAAATCAACCGATACCAGCGGCTCTTCGGTGTAACTTAAAATACCCTCAAGCCTATCTTTAGCTTGTGCCTTAAGCGCACTATTAACCGCACTTAAATCTACATCGGTATTTACCGTGACACTTAAATCCATGGCGGTCACATTAATAGTCGGTACACGAACGGCAATAGCCTCAAAGCGGCCTTTAAATTTAGGTAAAATACGGTCGATACCACGGGCTAATTTTGTGTCTACCGGAATAATAGATTGGCTGGCGGCACGAGTTCGGCGTAAATCATGGTGATACGCATCAATCACTTGCTGATCGTTCATTGACGCATGAATAGTTGTAATAGCGCCAGACTCAATACCAAAGGCATCATCGAGTACTTTAATAACAGGAACAACGCAGTTGGTGGTACACGAACCATTAGAGACAATAGTATGCTCGTTTTTCAGCTCATCGTCGTTTATGCCATACACAATGGTGGCATCTACATCATTATCAGCAGGATGGGAAAACAACACTTTTTTAGCACCTGCGGCAATATGTGACTGTGCATGCTCACGTGAGTGGTACACGCCAGTACATTCAAGTACCACGTCAACATCTAGCGTTTGCCACGGTAATTCAACTGGATTTTCTTCACAAAATAATGCAATGGTGTCATCAGCAACGCTGATAGTGTCTTCACCTAGTTTAACTGGAAAAGTGAAACGACCATGAGAGGTGTCGTATTTTAATAAATGGGCAATAGCTTCAGGGTCGGCTAGTTCGTTAATTGCAACAATTTTGATCTCGTCGCTTAAGCCTGATTCGTATAGTGCACGGACAATATTTCGACCAATACGACCAAAACCATTAATTGCAAGTTTGATTGCCATGAAATATAAAATCCACTCTAGTTACGTACAGAGAAAGGCAGCGTCGCCTTTTAGATGGCGGTATTGTAATCGACCTTGCCTGCGATTATAAGAGCCAAGCATTAGAAACTTTAAATTAACGCCATAATCAACACGCAATGCGCTTTTATTTTTAACTCGGCTTTGCGATATTTGCTATTTTAGTTTTAAATCAAACACCACGTTTATTGATGCTTTAACGCTTATTCTTGCACCTAAATATTGCTGCTGCGTAAATGGGTTCTCGTTATTTCTAGCAGCCATGCTATTTCTGTGGCTAGATAAAACAATGTGCTTAACACCGCTCGCGTCGTAATCTGAGCTACTAGAATTTGCACTAATACTATAAACGTTGCCAAGTTCAGCACCAAAAGACTGAGCGAGCTTATTTCCCTTCGCTTTTGCGTTATCAATTGCTAGTTGTGTTGCCTCTGCCTCTAACTGCATGGCCTTGGAGGATAAACCATTAATTTTTTTGATATTGTCTATTTGTAAGCGTTGAGCAAAATCAATAAATTCATCGACTTTTTTAATATCTTTCAATGTGACTTTAACTGTTTTCAGAGCTAAATAATTATCGCTTAAAGCAATCCCTGATTCTGTACCAACCTTAGTGTATACCTTGCTTTTTAAACCCGATATATGAACATCGCCTTGGCCAAAATCATATTTATCTAATTCTTCAAATAACACGCTGATCCGGCCATCAAGGTCACGCTTAGCCTCAAGTAATGTATCTTCAATGCTTTTTACTTCAAATATAATTTGAGCCATATCTGGCTCAACTAATACCTCAGCAGACCCCTGCACTGCAATATGACGATTAGCTGGCACGCTTGAATTAGCAAAAGTAATAAGAGGGAATAAGATAATAAAAATAGCGCTGATAAGTTTCATATTCGTTCCTTGAATTTTTAATTAAACACGCGTTCCCATAAGTATACAAACAAGAAGAAAAGTAAACTGCATACAATTAAGCTAAGTGCATACTTTATAGTTGGGTTTCTTATAGTTGGGTTTCGCTGTCCTTAACCAACCTACATTAGATCGCCTACTTTAAGTTCTTTACCGGCGCCTATTTGATGGCATTGGGCTAATAACAGCTCAGCAGTGGCTTGTGCATCGGTAAGCGCATGATGGCAATGATAGCTTGGTAAATCGTAGCGATTACGGCATTCATTTAAGGTTAAATCATCTAATTTGATATCGCTTGCGTGTTGCAGTAAGCGCTTTTTTTCTATTTGTAAGGTATCGATGATCAGCTTAGGCCGCTGGATGATCCCTGCATTTTTTATTGCTAACTTTAAAAAGCCCCAGTCGAGCATGGCATTATGAAATACTAAAATGCAGTCACTAAAGTGAGCACTTAAAGACATTAAAATACTCTGTAGACTTTGCCCTTGTGCCACCGAGTCAGTACTAATGCCGTGAAAAACAGGGCTTTGCTCTAGACTTTTAACCTCTTTATTAACGATATGCTGCGATTGACTATTCTTGATACATTGATTATCAATCAGTACCCAAGCAACCGAGACAATTTCATGTTGTTTAGGATCAAGCCCTGTTAATTCCAAATCAATCACTAAATAACGTTGCTTTAAAGCACTTTGCGCAAGCAAATGGCGACGCTTTAAGTACCGCGTAATAAGCTGCTTAACCATTATTGTTACAAACTCCCACGCGCAAATTTAAACGCCGCGCCTTGCTGCGCTTGTTTTACTAGGTAAAACGCTTCTTTAAGCTGATGACGCTCTAACGAATTGAGTTTGTCTGGGTTAATACAATTACTAGGTAACCCTTCTTCGTTTATTTGCGTGCGCAGCCGAAGCTGAGTTAAAAATCGCCAACAATCTTTTAAATTATAAATATCTTCTTTGCTTAATAGTGAATACTTTAATAAAGCATCCAACCTCTCTTGGGTGTTAGCACGGCGAATGCCTACTTTTAATGCATAAAGTCGCGCTAGATCGTTAATGATCACCACCCCGCGCTTTTTAAGATCGATGTACTTATGGTGTTGCTCTGTTTTTTCGGTTTTAAAGTTATTGAATAAACCAATCGGCGCACTGTTAGCGTTAACATCGCTGGCCATTGCCGCATAAAAAAGATCATTGCGAGAAATATGGGTCAACTCTTCACAAAACTGGCTATAGAGTGTGGTTGAGCCTTCAATAAAGCGCAGATCAAAAAAGATTTTACAGTTGAGCATTGCCTGCGGTGTGGGACTGGTGATCCACTTTAAAAACTTCGCCCGCCAATCACTAACACTCATTCGACATGCATCACTGCTAGCCATTATGTTACCAGGACAACGACGAATGCCGCACTCAACTAAGTTTTCACAAACAAATTCGCCCATCTGTTTAAAATATGCGTGCTGTTCATCGTTTAGACCATCAGGTAATAACAAGCCATTATCTTGATCTGAATGCAGTGTTTGCTCTTCGCGCGCTTGAGAGCCAAAACAAATAAAACTAAAACTGGTTGGCGCGGCGCCATGGTGTTGTTGAAATAAAAAAATTAGCCGCGAGGTCAACGCATCGGTTAAACCACTGAGTAACTTTCCGATCAGCGAAATATCATCAATATTATTTGAAAACCCTTTTAATAACTCAGGAATTTCTTTCGCGTAACGTTTTAAATCAGCCACATTATGGGCCTTGTAAATACGACCAATTAGCTGCACTGGGTCGCTTTTTTGTTGGCGTAGTAAGTCTGTACTGGTGATCATTCCTAGCGGTTTATGGTTTTCGTCAAGCACAGGTAAATGATGAATATTATGCTTAAGCATTAAGTGCAGCGCTGAAAATACGCGGTTATTTTCAAATATAAACTTAGGCTTATTGGTCATAATACTATCGATAGCTTGCGCAGGGTCAACTTCATCGGCAAGCACTCGGTTACGTAAATCACGATCTGTAACCACACCAATAAGATGCGAATTTTCGGTGATCATCATTGATGAAATCCCATGCTCTTGCATTTTTTTAGCACTATGACGGATGCTGGCATCGGGGGGCAGCGTAATCGCTTTGCGAGTCATGATCTCTGATATTTTACGCTCAGACCAGCTGTCGTTGTTACTTTTATAATGTGATGACAGCAATCGATTAGCATGAGCACGAACAAAGTATTGCTCGAATGCTTTATATTCTCGACGTAAGTAATCAAAATCCGTTTGGTCGAGCATATAGACAATGCCCTCTTTTTGTACTTCTAAACTGTTTTGTATTGAATCTCCCGTCAGTAACGAGGGATAACCAAAGTAATCACCTTGAGTTAAACGCGTTACCGTATCGCCTTGAGCATCCACTAAATCGTATAACCCGGAACGAATTAAAAATAATTTAGGCTGTTCACTGTTAAGCCATTGCGTTTGGTTTTCTCGGGTCAAATAAATACTATCGAGATGGTTAACAAAATAACTGCAGGCGCTGTCCTGTAACATTGAAAATGGTGCTTGCTTGTTAATAAACTGCGCGACTTCCTGTTGCTCACTACTCATAAATCATCCTCAATAAAAAAGCGACTTAACCTGAAATATGGTTATTTAATATAGCGATTATTTAATGTAGTCATTATTTAAACAAATAAAAAGCCCGACTTAAGTCGGGCTTTGATGCGTTATATCATTAGATATATGGATTAGTGAGCATGCGCATCACTAGACCCTTTAGGATTACGAATACCTTCAACCATTTCTTGAATTTCAACTGGTGTCGGTTGAGTCATTTTCATAACACCTGCAGCTACTGCAAAGTTAATGATCATGCCTACTAAACCAATCCCTTCAGGTGAAATACCTAAGAACCAATTTTCTGGGCTATTAAGCTCTGGACTCACAAACTTGAAGTAAATGATGTATGCAGCAGTAAAGGTGATACCCGTTACCATGCCTGCAATTGCACCATGTTTATTCATTGATTTAGAGAAAATACCCATAATAATTGCAGGGAAGAAGCTCGCCGCTGCTAAGCCGAAGGCAAAGGCAACAACCGAGGCCACAAATCCTGGCGGGTTAATCCCAAAGTAAGCGGATATTACAATAGCAATCATCGCTGCCAACCTCGCTGCAAGTAATTCTTGCTTGTCGGTTATATCCGGTTTAAGTGTCCGTTTAAGTAAATCGTGCGATACTGAGGTTGAAATAACCAATAGTAAGCCCGCTGTAGTAGATAGTGCCGCGGCAATACCACCTGCTGCAACGAGTGCAATAACCCAGGCTGGTAAGTCGGCTATTTCAGGATTCGCTAGTACCATAATATCGCGGTCAACATTTACTTCGTTTGCGCTATTAGGATCAGTGATTTTACCTGATGTGTAGAACATTTTGCCGTCACCATTTTTATCATTAAAGGTGATTAGGCCTGTGCGTTCCCAGTTTTTGATCCAAGCTGGTGCCTCTGCATACGCTGTACCACTTCCGTCTTTACCATTAATTGTATCAATCATGTTTACACGGGCAAACGAAGCTACTGCAGGTGCTGTTGTGTAAACAATAGCAATAAACACCAGTGTCCATGCTGCTGAAATACGTGTGTCTTTAACGCGAGGTACAGTGAAAAAGCGAACAATTACGTGTGGTAAACCAGCAGTACCCACCATAAGAGCACCTGTAATTGCAAATACATCAATCATGCTCTTTGAGCCTTCAGTGTATTGGCCAAATCCAAGCTCGGTACTTAAACCATCGAGCTTATCAAGTACATACATACCTGAGCCATCACTTAGCGTGGCACCAAAGCCTGTTTGTGGAAAAAAGTGACCTGTTGCCATCATAGAGATAAAAATAGCCGGTACTAAATAAGCAAATACCAGTACACAATACTGCGCAACTTGCGTGTAAGTAATACCTTTCATGCCACCAAGTACGGCATAGAAGAAAACAATGATCATACCGATATAAACACCGGTTTCAATTTCAACTTCTAAGAAGCGAGAGAACACTACACCAACACCACGCATTTGACCCGCAATGTAAGTAAAACAAATAAAGATGGCACATAAAATAGCCACTAAACGCGCAGTACGTGAGTAGTAACGGTCACCGATAAAGTCTGGCACGGTAAACTTGCCGAATTTACGTAAGTAAGGCGCTAAACACATAGCCAGTAGTACATAACCACCGGTCCACCCCATTAAGTAAACACTTCCGTCGTAACCCGCAAACGAGATAATACCCGCCATTGAAATGAATGACGCAGCACTCATCCAATCCGCAGCAGTTGCCATACCATTGGCTAGTGGAGGTACACCACCACCAGCAACGTAGAATTCATTTGTGGACCCAGCTCGAGCCCAAATTGCAATACCGATATAAAGCGCAAAGCTTAAACCGACAATTATAAATGTGAGTATTTGAACATCCATTGACTAGCTCCTATTCGTCTACGCCATATTTTTTATCTAACGTATTCATTTTGAAAACGTACACAAAAATCAAAGCCACAAAGGTATAAATCGCGCCTTGCTGGGCGAACCAGAAGCCAAGTTTAAACCCAAAAAAACGTACTTCATTAAGTACATCAACCAGTAATATGCCAAAGCCAAAAGAGACCACAAACCATACTGCTAATAATTTAAACAGTAATGAAATGTTTTCTGCCCAATAAGCTTTTGCTTGTTCTTCATTTTTAAAAGCCATTTTTATTTTCCCCTTTAAACATCACGATTGTGATGGGTGGTTTTTTATATTCGTTAACCAATTTAGCAATGCAATTCAAATATTGAATTGCGACAATAGTCGTAACAACATATTAACGTTTCCGTAAACTGCGCATGATCAATTAATAAACAACTCATGAACCAGTTAAATTTCAGTAGCTTAATAGATTTTTATTGCTCAAACTTTTAGCCAAATTAAAACAAACCGTGGGAATAAGACATTAGTCTAACTAAATAGACAAAAACAAATTAACCCTTAAATATCATAGTTTTATTTTATTTATAGATAACATAAACAAAATGTATACCCCCTACTTTATTTGCAGCTAGGTATTGTTAATAAGCAAACTACTTCAAACTCCAACTGGCGCTCGCATCTTGAAATAGTTTGGGTATAGTTATGACAAATTATAAAAACACTCTACGAGGTTAAATAAACATGACAGCTGTACTACTCATTGTTGCCTTTGGCTACATAGGCGTGCTGTTTTGGCTGGCAAATTGGGGTGATAAGACCACCCCACTTGCCAAGCGTATTAGTCATCACCCATTTGTGTATTCATTTGCATTGGGAATTTATTGTACTTCGTGGACTTACTATGGCTCGGTAGGCACCGCTGCTACTAGTAGTTGGAGCTTTTTGCCTATTTTATTAGGACCCGCCTTACTGTTTTTTTTCGGCCAAGGCTTTTTACGTAAACTGGTATTGGTGAGTAAAAAACAAAATATCACCACTATTGCCGACTTTATTTCAGCGCGTTACGGCAAACGCCAAACCACCGCTATTATGGTGACCATTATTGCCTTATTAGCCACTATTCCTTACATTGCATTACAATTAAAAGCGCTTAGTTCTAGTTTTTTACTTTTGCAAAATAGTAATCAAATATCTGGGGATATTTTGGCGTTATCAGCCACTTTAATGATGGCACTATTTGCTATATTTTTTGGCACGCGCAAAGTTGATGTAACCGAGTACCGCTCAGGCTTAATGCTTGCTGTGGCGTTTGAGTCGCTAATAAAGCTGTTTGCTCTGGCTGCTGTAGCAGGGCTTGCAATATATAGCTTATTTAATTTACCCACAGAGGGTTCTAGCCAAGTTGCCGAGTCAATTTGGCTGCATTGGGCGCAGTTTGACTTTTTTAGCTTTAACTTTATAGGTCAGTCACTAATGGCGGCAGCTGCTATAATTTGTTTGCCACGGCAATTTCATGTCACCGTGGTTGATAACCAAGATAAGCGCCATTTATTTACTGCTCGCTGGGCTTTTCCATTGTACTTGTTATTAACCGCAGCAATGATTTTACCTATTGCCACCGCTGCTATTCATCCAGAAATTGGTCGCAGTTTATCACCTGACAGCTTTGTACTGGCACTGCCTATGCTGCACGATAACGCTTTTTTAACCACCTTTGTGTTTATAGGTGGGCTTTCTGCTGCCACAGCCATGATTGTTGTTGCAACACTTACACTAAGCACCATGATCTCCAACGACGTGGTGCTCCCCTTAATGTTGCGCCGTAAATTTAAACGTAATTTAATCACCACCAGCTACAAATCCCGCATTTTATTAGTACGGCGTTTTACCATTGCTGGGGTACTTATTTTAGCCTACTTCTATCAGCAATGGTTTGGTAGTGGCAGTGCGCTAGCCAGTATGGGGTTAGTGGCTTTCTCATTGGTGTCGCAATTATTGCCTGCTATTGTGGGTGGTTTATATTGGCGAAAAGGTCATGCTTATGGTGTTTATGCTGGGCTACTCGCAGGGGTCATTTGTTGGGTGCTATTTTTAATGTTGCCTATTTTAGAAGCCCCTAACCCACTAGACAGTGAGCTGCAACAAACGCTTATAACTAGAGGCACCTTAATCGCGTTGTTTGCTAATATTGGCTGTTACATTAGCTTTTCCTTGGGAGCTGAAGAGCGCTTAATCGATAAAATTCAAGCTGCGGCATTTGTTAATCCTAAAGATCAGGCCATTTTATCTCGTCGCTTAAATAAAAACGTAAAAGCCACCGTATATGACTTTAAAATTTTACTGCAGACCTTCTTAGGCATTCAGCGTAGCCAACAAATTTTATCGCATTACGCACTCCATCATGATTTAAACGACAACAATGCACACCCTCGCGCTGACTTTATTGCCTACTGCGAACGCGCACTAACTGGAGTATTAGGTGCTTCCTCTGCGCAAGCACTTATTCATACAGTATCATCTGGCAAACGAATGGCGTTTGAAGAAGTGGTAAACTTTTTTGATGAAACCACACAAGCACTGCAGTTTAATCAAAACTTACTATTTACCTCACTCGAAAACTTAAGCCACGGACTCTCTGTGGTAGATAAAGATCTCAACCTCGTTGCTTGGAATAAGCGCTACAGCGAAATGTTTAACTACCCTGAGGGTTTTTTACAAGTTGGCCAGCCCATTGAAGAAATAATACGGTATAACGCAGAGCGCGGTGAATGCGGCCCCGGTGAAATTGATCGCCATGTTGATAAGCGGGTTCAGCATTTAAAAAATGGCAGCTCACATCACTTTATTCGTCATCGTCGAAATGGCCAGGTTTACGAAATGATAGGCAACCCACTACCTGATGGGGGGTTTGTAACGAGTTTTTCTGATATTACTAATCATATTAGTACGCAAAATGCGCTCGAAGAAATTAATATGGACTTAGAAAACCGCATTGAAGCGCGCACCCAAGAAGTGCAAACCATTAATAGTAGCCTGCAAGCACAAATCGATAGTCGCGTACAAACAGAGCAAGCACTTACTTTAGCTAAACGTGAAGCTGAGCAAGCGAATGATAGTAAAACTCGCTTTTTAGCACTGGCCAGCCATGATATATTACAACCGCTCAATGCGGCACGATTATATCTCGCCGCCATTGATGAAACTCAATTAGATAGCACCAATAAAAATAACTTTAATAAGCTAGGTGATAGCCTCGATTCCACCGTGCATTTAATGTCGGCTTTATTAGAAATTGCCAAGCTAGAGCAAGGGGCAATGACCCCAAATCCTCGTCACTTTTACATTGATGATATTTTAGATCCCCTTAAAAGCGAATATGCGATTTTATCGAGCGATAAAGGACTCTCATTTAAAGTACGTTCAAATAAACAAATAGTACACAGCGACATTACTTACTTGCGCCGAATACTACAAAACTTACTGTCAAATGCGATTAAATACACGGAAAATGGCCGTGTATTAATTGCCTGTAGAAACAGAAAGCACAGTTTACGGATTGAAGTATGGGATACCGGCCCTGGTATTAGCGACATTGAACAAGCAAAAATATTTAACGACTTTTACCGAATTGAAGCTAGCGACAATAAAGGCGTTGGCTTAGGTTTAGGGGTGGTTAAACGTATGGCTGATTTATTGAGCCTGCCGATTGATGTGGTTTCATTACCTAATAAAGGCAGCCGATTTAGCATTGAAGTGCCTTATGGTGATGCGCAATTAGTACAGCAAAAACAATCCAGTCAAAATATAGTCGACAACCGCGCCGCGATAAATATTATTGCCGTTGACGACGACCCTGAAAACCTTGCAGCCATGGCTAGCCTATTAAAGCGCTGGCAGGCAAATTACACCCTATTCGATAAAGTGGACGCGGTGTTAACTTATGCAAAAGAACAGGGCGCACCTGATGTTATTTTAATGGACTATCAGTTAGGTAATGATTGGGATGGCATTACTTTAATTAAAGCGCTACGCGAGATTTGGCAAAGCGATATTCCGGCTATATTAATTACCGCAGTGCGAGACACTGAGCTAAAACAAATCACCAAAGCCGAAAATATTCATTATCTGAGTAAACCAGTAAAACCTGGTAAGCTTAAAGCACTGCTGAACCACAGCACTTAACGATTAATAAGAGCTTAAGCCCAGTAAGTACTGGGCTTGAACTTAACTATGAATGCGCTCTCTGAGTTTTTGGAATAACCAACTAAGCCCTACCAGCGACAACCCTAAACCAATGAAGGACAATGCTTTTAGAAGTCCCGTTAAATTTGCCATATCTATTAAAAACACCTTAACAATTACAGCGCCAAGAATACCTAAACCAACATTTTGCAGTAACCGTTGCTGCTTTAAATGCCCGGCTATCACTACCAGCGCGCCGAGTAATAACCAAATAACCGAATAGCTATATAGCTCGGCGTCACTGGTTGCTTTATCAAGATAAATGAAGCCACCTTGCCAATATTGACGGATCAAGCTGTTGATAGCTAACAGGGCTAATAAACCAGACACACCGAGTGTAATTTGACTCAATTTAGCATTTAACGGTTTAACTAAACTCGCTAACCATAACGCCAGCAGGCTCGGGACCAACCAAATTAAAAGTATCCAGTTAAATATTGGTGTTTCACCAACATAAAGACGCATTAATAACGGATTATCATCCAACGTTGTATTGATTAACAACAAGCCAGCTAACGCTGATAAAATAAAACCTGCAGTGCGATATAGCTTGCCCAGCTGCCCTGCACTTTGCGCGCGATATAAATAAACGCAGCCTAAAGCAAGCAAGTTACAACTGAGCAAAACTTGCTCATAAAAACTTAAAGAAAACAGCTGAGGGTAGTGCCCTACCAGTTGATAACTGGTTTCGGTTGTCACAAATAACGCTAAACAATGCAGTGCTGCTCCTTCAAGCCATATTTTTAGTTTTGAAGTATTAAAACATTTAGCCGCTGCAAAAAATAACCCAATACACAGCGGGTAAACAACTAAACTCCAATGCAAACCAAATATGCTTAGCTCATCATAACTAGGCGTCCACGGCGATAAGGTAAGGCGTAAAAGTAATGCCGCCACAAGGGCTTTTATTGGCCAGTGTGGCATAGCCACATTGTATTTTTTTATCAGTAAGCTCAGCAGTA
This sequence comes from Pseudoalteromonas sp. Scap25, assembly GCF_013394125.1. Lineage (GTDB taxonomy): Bacteria > Pseudomonadota > Gammaproteobacteria > Enterobacterales > Alteromonadaceae > Pseudoalteromonas. The sequence goes on from NZ_CP041327.1 coordinate 2,674,502, forward strand.
ATACTTGAACAGCCAGAGCAATGGTAAGGCCACTATCACTCAGTAACATCGTAATTGCTAAGGTAATATTGGCGTTTGCCCCCACCCAATAACTAAAGCGCTGCCATAAGGTTGTATTATTTTGCGTAAATTTAATTAACACGGCACTCATTAAACATAGCAATACCGCCCAAAGAGGGTAAGCGGTTGCTAAAGCCGTGTTTGGGATCATCGCATACAAAGTGCCAACTAATGCAAACATGCTTAATGAAGCAAGCAAATGAAAAGCTAATCGTTTTGGGTATTTATTACCAAAATAGAGTCCATAGCCACTTAGCCCCAGAGCAAGTAATAAGCCTAGCCCGTATTCGTTTTTAAAAATGAATAACGCGTCATTAAAGGCATAAGTTTGTTTAGCACTGACCACTAATAACAGTGCAATTAATAAAGAGACAGCCTGCCATGCATCCCAACGGCTATTTTTTAGCACTAAAAATAGTAACAAAGCGATGCTTAATAACGCCACGATTTGCCATTGTAAATTAAACACACTCAACAGCATGGCAATCATTAAAGGAGCAATAAAGGCCAGTAACAAACCGTGGTCTGGAAATAAATTAACTAACCGTTTAAAGCTGTGCGGGCGTACTTCAAGGGTGTTAAAGCCCAAGCCTAAGCGTGCAATAGCGATTAATCCTAAAATACTTAACAACGCAAAAGCGCCTATTAACCACACTGTGTCGTAGTTAAATAGAGTGAGTCCAACCAAGTACCAGCCAATATGCCCTACCCATAGTAAATACCACAGCCAAATACGCTTTACTTTATGTGCCACAACTGCTGCGGCAACACTCACAAGGGCAACATAAATAAGCAAAGAAAATAACTGCCCACTGCCCGTATTTACCCAAATAGGAACACTGTAAGCGCCTATAATGCCTATTACAGCAAGTAAAGGGCCTAACTTTATTGCCATTACACTAGCACACACAGCAATAACTGCTAAGCCAATAAATGCCCACTCAGCACTTAGCATGCTAAAGCTGTTATAAGCTAAAAACATTAAGGCAAAACAAGTCATAAAGCCGCCACTGGCAAGGGCTGCAGGAATGTAATTATTAAAGCCTTCAAAAACGATGCGTTTATAATGTAAATAATACGCTGCTGCGATTAAGCCAATGCCAAATAATCCACCGGCACTGAGCCTCATTGCAGGTGAAAGTAGCCCAGCCTCTAAACTGTATTTTGCTAAAAACACGCCACCTAAAGCCAAAGCAATAGCACCAATCCAGGTCATCCAATTTTTCTCGAAGCCTGCACGTAATTGTTTAAAAAGCAGTTCAATACTCGATGGTTTTTTAGTTATCGTTTTACGAGGTGGTGGAGGTTTAATGCTTACTGGTTTATTAACAGCAGCAGGAATATCTGAGCGGTTTAGAGGTATTGCGTTATCTACTTGAGGGTCAGCGGAGGATTTTTCATTTTTTGCTACATTTTGATTTGACTCAAACTGTAATAGTTTTAGTTTTAATACTGCAACCTCTTGTTTAAGGGTGTTCAATTGCACTAAGGCCACTAATCCACAAATAGCCCCTGCAACAATCGCAATAGATACAATAATTGCTAATCCGATTAACTCATCCATACAGTCCCTTTTTTACCTCGCAACAGAAGTCCCCAAAAATAGCACAAGCGAAATCTATTTTATAAAATTACTATGTTTAAGCAACCTCAAGGCGATCACGGCCTGCTTTTTTAGCTCGGTATAATGCCTGATCTGCACGTTTCATTACATTTTCAAAGCTCTGATCGCTACTACGGTGCGCAATACCGATACTAACCGTTAAAGAACGCTGATTTTGTACTGTAATAGTACGAGCAGTTTCTAGAATAGTCTGCGCAAAGTTAAGCACTTCATCAAGCTCATAACTAGGTAAGTAAGCGGCGAACTCCTCACCGCCTATGCGAGCAAAAATATTTTCATTTTTAAAAAGATGATTCACTTTATCTGCGAACTGTTTAAGCACCTGATCGCCCACATCATGGCCAAAATCGTCATTAATACGTTTGAAATGATCAAGATCTATGATTAAAACAGTGTAAGGATTATTAACAACCTCCTTCACATGCTGATAAAAACAGCGTCGGTTATACACTTTAGTTAAATCATCTATGATAAATTCTTGCGCTAACCGAGTGTGCATTCGCTGCATAAAGTGCATGGTTTTAAATAAACCATAAACAGTAATTAACATACCCAATGTGCGACATAAATCCTCTACGTAATTGCTTATCCAAAGAGGCTGATGTATTACTTCATCAAGCACATCGGCAGTAGATGCTACAATCCATAACATTAAACCGATACTGACATACACGTAGGCTTTTTTAGCTAATTGTGAACATTGCACCATAAAGAAAATTGTAAAAATAACCACTAAGTTAATAAAGTCAGTGGTAAAGCCGTAAAGATTTTGCTTGAAATCCAATAAAGGAAAGCGCATTAACGAAAAAATTGAAAAGCCAATAATAAATGCCAGCATAGCTAAAATTAACAGTTTGTTTAATCTGGTAATTTTTACAAAGCGGCTGAGCTTAAGGCTCACTTTTTCCGGATTCATCATAGGCTGTATTTAAACTTATTATTGTTGCTAAAAACTATACCATAAACTAAAACTGATTAATTTAAATTAATGTGCTAACACCCCAGCCAATCGCAACTAAAATAGTTAACCCAATCATGGTCTTAGTTTTGTGCTTGCTGATAATACGCTCAGCTTGATTGCCCGCATAATACACCACGATTGCCAAGCCGAAATAACGTATAGAGCGAGCAATAGCGCTTGCTAATAAAAACAGCGCCAGCGAATACTTAGTTGCGCCAGCGGCCAGCATCGCAATTTGAAACGGAATAGGCACGATACCTAGGCTTAACACAAACCAAAATCCTTGTGCCTGCATTTTTTGTTTTACGTTTTCAAACTGCTCAGGGCTTGAGAATGTGTTGATAACCCAATCGCCAATGATATCAAATAAGTAATAGCCTAAAGCATAGCCAAATAACGCACCTACAATACAGCCTAGTGTTGCCATTAGGGCAATTTGCCAAAGCTTTTCCCGTCGTGCTTGCATAAGTGGTACCAGCACTGCCTCGAGTGGAATGGGAACTATGGTGGATTCTAAAAATGAGGCAATAGTAATCCCACCCAGCATATTTTTAGACTCAATAAACTGACGTGTTTTTTGCTTGAGCTTTTTTTGTATAGCCATAAACGTCCTGTTAGCAATTAGGTAAGTGACTAAATCATCTCATAATAAGGTTAATGCTACCTGAAGAAATACAGTCAACATAGTAATCATTATAAGACTGCTTTATTATCTTTATATACCATTATACTTTTAAAATTTTCACAATATGCAAACTGCCCGCTACATTCCCTTTAGAAAACACGACATCATTACAATGTGCGCCAAAGAGCTTAATAAAGACCAACAAACTTCTTTTAAGCAGCTTTGTGAACTTTTAGCCAGCTTAATTCACTTTCATTACCATGGCACACTTGAGTCATTAAAAAATAATTACGCGCCTTTTGATCCAAATAGCGATACTCGTTTGATAAACAGCGTGACTGATGAACAAAAAGCGCAGTGCCAACGTGATTTTGCTAAAGATTTTGCCAAAGTTCTAAACGCGGCTAATTTTGAAGTGATCACCCATCAAGACCTACAAGATGCACTAAACGAAGAATCACTATTTAAAGTGCGCCTTGAGGTAGAGTTTGAGGATTTTGAAGAAGTGGTTTTTTATCGCCGTGGCGAGTCGCAACTCACCGAAACCATAACCAGTTTTTGGGGGTTACGTAAAAAGCCACTGCATTTTACCAACTACGATCGCGTAGCAGTATTTATCCGTTTTAAAGACAAATCCTATTTTGAATCAAAAAATAAACTACCTATGGGGTTTGAGCCCAGCTCAACCATAGTAAAACTATTTCAAAATGTGCCAAAAGCTGACTTAGAAATGCTATTTCCTAATAGCGAAGTACGCATGCGCCCTATTGATAAAGTGATTATTGGCTCATCGGCACTTATTGGCGGTGCGGTAGTATTAGTTACCAAACTGGGCGCCTCATTACTTTTACTGTTTGCTTTGTTTACATTTTGGGGAGGGTTTAGTGATAAAGCCGTTACCATGACTCAGCAGCACTTTATTACGTTAGCCATTGGTATTGGAGTATTTGGCAGTTTTGTGTTTAAAGAGTGGAGTAAATTTAAAAACCGTAAAATTAAATTTATGAAAGCACTGAGCGATAATCTTTACTTTAAAAACCTTGATAACAACGCCGGTGTTTTTCATACCCTTATAGACGCCGCCGAAGAAGAAGACATAAAAGAAGCTCTGCTTGCCTATACATTTTTACTAAAATCAGAAAGTGGCTTAAGCGCACAAATGCTTGATGAGCAGATAGAGACGTGGTTTAAAACAAAGTATAAATGCGAGCTAGATTTTGAAATTAGCGATGCGCTTGAAAAGCTTAAACGCATGCATTTAGTAACTTGCACAAACACCCTATATAACGCGATAAATCTAGAGCACGCAAAAGCCATATTAGATGAGCGCTGGGATAACCTATTTCAATATAACTAAGCAACTCCTTACTTAACAAAAAAGCAGCTGACACTTCAGCTGCTTTTTACGTTATTACCTAATTTAGGCTGTTTGCTGCTTTTCAAATTTTGCATGCACTAATTTATAAAGTGCTGGTAAAATTAACAACGTGAGCAAAGTGGATGACATAATTCCACCTACCACCACGGTTGCCAAAGGCCGTTGTATTTCAGCGCCGGTACCGGTATTTAGCGCCATAGGAATAAACCCTAAACTAGCCACAAGCGCGGTCATTAGCACTGGGCGTAATCGCTGTAATGCCCCGCTATGTATTGCATGGTATAAGCTTAATCCCTCATTTCGTAACTGCTTAATAAACGACAGCATCACCACACCGTTTAATACCGCAACCCCACTTAGAGCAATAAATCCCACACCCGCTGAAATAGAAAGCGGCATATCTCGTAGCAATAATGCTAATACCCCACCGGTTAGTGCCAGTGGTACGCCACTGAATATAATCAGTGAATCACGCAGCGAGCCAAAGGCACTATAAAGTAAGCCAAAAATAAGCAATAAAGTCACAGGCACTACCAACGACAAACGCTTACTCGCCGATTGTAATTGCTCAAACGTACCGCCGTATTCAAGCCAATAACCACTGGGTAGGTTAAGTTGTGCGTTCATAGTCGCTTGGGCATCGCTTACAAAGCTGGCTAAATCGCGTCCTGTTACATTCGCTGTTATTACCACATTGCGCTTGCCGCTTTCGCGATTTATTTGATTAGGGCCTTTTTCAATACTGATTGTAGCCACTTCTCCAAGCGGTACAAATGCAAGCTCAGGGTTACTACTTTTAGGTAACGCAATAGGTAAACGCGCAAGCGCAGAGACATCATCAGACCAACGCTTATCTAAGCGTACTAATAACGAAAAGCGCTTATCACCCTCATAAATTAGCCCTGTTTGCACCCCACCAACAGCAGCGGCAAGGGTTTGTTGAATGTCGTTTACGGTTAATCCTAATAGCGCCATATGGTCTCGCATTGGGGTAACAGAAAGTGTGGGCAAGCCCTCCATTTGCTCTAAACGAACATCAGTAGCACCGGTAATATTTCGCATTAAACCAGTGGCTTTTTCGCCAAACTGTTTAAGTATGGCTAAATCGTCACCGTAAATACGCAGCGCTACATCGGCACGCACACCGGCAATTAACTCATTAAAGCGCATTTCTATAGGCTGGGTAAATTCATAGTTATTACCCGGTACCTCATTCACACGATGACGAATTTGCTGCACTAACGCGTCTTTACTTAGTGACGGATCAGGCCATTGCTCACGCGGCTTTAACATTAAAAAAGTGTCGGCAACGTTAGGTGGCATAGGATCGCTGGCGACATCTGCTGTGCCAATCTTTGAAAATACGTTCGCAATTTCAGGCTGCTCTAATAAAGCCTGCTCCAACTGCTTTTGCATTTGCACCGATTGTTCAATACCGGTGCCAGTAATACGCAACGCATGCATTGCAATGTCACCTTCATCTAGCTGCGGTAAGAATTCGGCGCCCATATTTTTAACTTTAAAGCCAAGCACTAATACCAAAACAGTGGCAATACTCACCATCAGCCACGGTAATTTAAGCGATAAGTTAAGCAGTGGCTTGTAGATTTTTTTAACGCCACGCATTACTGCGTTTTCGCTTTCATCTACTTTACCACGCACAAATACGGCAATAGCCGCTGGCACAAAGGTGACAGCAAAAATAAGTGCACCTATTAACGCGGCAACCACGGTAAACGCCATAGGCTGAAACATTTTGCCCTCAACACCACTGAGCGCAAATAGCGGTAAATACACCAACATAATAATTAAAATACCAAATACTGCGGGGCTAAACACTTCTTTGGTGGCTGAAGTTACAACCTCTAAACGCTCACTGAGCGTAAGTAAGCGGCCATGTTTATGTTGAGCCATCCCTAATTGACGAAGGCAGTTTTCAACCACAATCACCGCGCCATCAACAATTAATCCAAAATCGATTGCACCTAAGCTCATTAAGTTACCCGAGACTCGATTGCCCACCATGCCTGTAATAGCAAATAGCATACTCAGCGGAATAACCATGGCGGTAATAAGCGCACCAGTGATATTCCCAAGCAATAACAACAGAATGACGATAACCAATACCGCACCTTCAAACAGGTTTTTTTGTACTGTGGCGATGGTTTTATCAACCAGATTGGTGCGGTCATAAACAGGCTCAATAATAACCCCTGCAGGTAAACTTTTTTGTACTTGTATAAGCTTATCAGCCATGGCTTTGGCAACCACACGGCTATTTTCACCAATTAGCATCATCGCCGTGCCTAATACGGTTTCCTCGCCATTATAGGTAGCCGCGCCAGTTCTGAGCTCTTTTCCTAAGTATACATTTGCCACGTCCTTAATTCGCACAGGAGCATCATCACGCTTAGCAATAACGGTGTTTGCTATATCCGCTAATGTTTTTAATTGCCCAGGGGAGCGCACTAAATATTGGCCGTCAAAGCGCTCTATATAACCGGCTCCGCGATTGCTGTTATTAAGCTCAAGTGCACTGATAACATCGTTGATTGTTAGCTTATAAGCGATGAGCTTTTCTGGTATGGGCGCAACTTGGTACTGGCGCTCAAAGCCACCTTGGCTGTTTATTTCGGTTACGCCTTTTACTTTTAAAAGCTGCGGACGAATAACCCAGTCTTGTAAAGTACGTAAATCTTCGGCGCTGTAAGGCATACCATCACTTTTTAACGCATTGGGTTTTGCATGCACGCTATAGGTAAATATTTCACCTAAACCACTGGCAATAGGTCCAAGGTTTGGCTCAACATTATTAGGTAAATCGGCGCGAATACTTTGAATACGCTCTCCAATTTGTTGACGCGCCCAATAAATATCGGTGCCTTCATCAAAAATAATGGTTACTTGAGAAAGCCCATAGCGAGAAAGCGAACGGGTATAATCAAGCTTAGGAATACCCGCCATCGCTGTTTCGACTAAGTAAGTGATACGCTGCTCAACTTCAAGCGGCGTAAAACCAGGCGCTTTAGAGTTAATTTGCACTTGTACATTGGTAATATCGGGTACAGCATCTACCGCTAAGTTTTGGATGTTATACACACCAAACCCAGCAAATAAAAATGTCAGTGCCAGTACCATCATGCGGCGTTTAACCGCAAAAGAAACAATCCAGTTAATCATGGTACCTCCTAGTGAGCGTGACTTGCGCCGCTTTTTAAAATATCGGCTTTGATCACATAGCTATTGGTTGTGACGTACTCGCTACCTGGGCTTAAACCCGCAATGACTTCTACCCACTCGCTACTTTTTGCGCCTAAAGTAACAGGGCGCACTTCAAACACACTATCTTTACGCACAAACACACTCGCCATACCGTTAAACTCCTGAATAGCCTCAGGCTTTACACGCACGTTAGCATTAACCTTATCGATACTGACATCACTATTAACATGCATACCTGGACGCCAATGACCATCAGGGTTATTAAGCTCAATACGAGCACGTGCAATATGCCCGCCAGTCATCATAGGTGCTATAAAAAACACCTTACCTTGGGCATTTAAATGATGATGTAAATCGTACACGACAGCGCTTTGACCAATGGCTAGGTTTTCAATATTTTCAGGAAAGGCTGAGAGCTCAACCCATACTTTATCAAGGTTCACGACTTGCATTAGCGCACGAGTACTTGCCAGTTCGCCACGCTTTAAATATTGTTCGGTTACCACACCGCTAATAGGGCTTTTAATGCTGTAGTTTTGCAAAGTTTCGCGATTGGTGACGCTGGCCAGTACATCGCCTTTTTGAACGTTTTGACCAATACTGACAAAAATATCGCTGATCAATCCGGTATATGGCGCCATAATTTCTACTGTGCCATGCTGTGTAGGTGTAATAACACCGAACAGCGTGTCGGAAATATCAACCTCGCCGCTTTGTGCTATCTCCGTTTTAATGCCCGCGCCTTTAATTGCTCGCTCGCTCAGCACAGTTTGGCCTTCGTGCTGAGAGTACTCAAAGCTGACGCGTTCACCTTTATAATTAGCAGTAATTAAAAGCTCAAACGAATGTGGCTCATTTATAGGTTGCGTGCTAACAAGGTACTCATTCTCACGGGTAAACTGTATTTTTTGCGGCGTTTCTACTAAGCGTTTTAAGTTTATTTCTATACTTAAATCGTTCACATCTACCGGCTGTTTTTGCTCATAACCATATACGCGCAGCTCAACTTTACCTGCCAATTCTTGCAGCTTTAACTCAAGAGTGAGCTTTTCGTTGGTTAATAAAAAGCCGCCGTGTGGACCTTGTTTTTGGGTTTGCTCTGTTTGGTCATGCTCTGCTGAGGCAAATACATATGTGCTTGTTAAGCTAGCTACAAACGAGAGAAATACTAATAATGCGATAAAAGTGTTGTTCATGATTGAAAAGTCTCAGTTAAAGATTGGCCAGTTAAACGCTCAAGTGCGAGATGGGTCTGATATAACGCTGCATATGTATTAATCAACGCGCGTTTAGAGTCAAAAAGGGCTTGTTGAGCATCGAGCAATTGCAACACCGAAATTTGTCCGCGTTGATAGCTTTTTAAACTTTGCTCAATGAGTGTTTGGGCTTGGGGAATAACTTGCCCAGATAACAACTGTGCCTGTAACATCTTACCTTGGTAATAGGCATACAAAGTACGAACTTGCTGACGTAATTGAACCCGTAACTGTCCTTGCTGCTCACGTAACAATGCTAACTGACTGTTAGCTGCTTCAATATTACCGCTATTTGAGTTACTCAATTGCAATGGCATTGAAAACGAAAACAGCAACGAACTGGTATTGTTTTGCTGGTTGTAGCTCACGCCTGCACCTATATTAATATCGCTTTGCCCATTGGCTTTTTGCAGCGCTAAGTTGGCCGCTTGTTGTAAGTATTGCTGCTGTAACATTGCAAAATCAGGCGCTTGGTTAACCGCATCAAGTAACCCTTGCTCAGATTTAAGCGTTATTAATGTATTAATATTTCCCGCTAAATCCGTGTAATCATGTTGCTCACTCCATAGCTCATTGAGCGATAAACGCGCTCGCTCAAATTCACTATTTAGCTTAGCTTTATCAAGCTCAACTTGGCTAAGCGCATAACGCATGCGGGTTACATCTGCTTGCGATACAGCGCCAGCATCAGCTCGCTGCTTTATTGCTTTAAGTGCTTGGCTTACAACCTGATGCCGCTCGCTATTTAGAGAAAGTAAAGTTTGAAATTTAAGCGCCTCGTAATACCGCTCACCAGTGGTTGCCAATAAGGCTAAACGAGTATTTTGATATTGTATTGCTTGGGCTTTAATGTTTGCCGTAGCGTAATTTATGCGGCTTTGGCGTTTATTCCCAAGCTCTATAAGCTGGCTAAATGCCAAGGTTATTTCAGCACCTTGCACACCACGTGCATCGTTTGTCCCCAGCAGATTTTCAGCTTCTATATTTAAGATAGGGTTAGGCGAAAGTGCAGCTTGAGATTTAAGCGCGCTGAGTATTTTTTGATGATAAGGGTAGCGTTTTAATAGCGGATTTTGTTGCTCGGTATTTATCAACGCTTGTTTTAGAGTTAGTGTTTTAACATTTGCAAACGCACTAAAAGCAGGCAGCGTGCACAGCATCACCACCAGCATAATTGGTTTTTTATTCATATAGCTTGTCCGTTTTTAATCAACAGAGTTCACTTGCAAACCATTTACAACCTACGCAAAAAATAGCGACAGTGTAAAATGCTCAGCAATCTAAAAATGCCTATAACAGCCCATTAAACGCTTACACGTAGGCAGCTAAAAGCACAATAATCAATTGAAATTAAATTAAAAACTAGCTAAATAAATTCGGTGGCGGTACGTCTGGTGGATAATGTAAGCCGTGATAGCATGTCGCTAAAGTTGGTTTACTTTTCTCGGGAGTTATTGAGTGATTTGAGCTGTGGCTATAGCCACTGTGGCAATGCTGGTGGGCATGTATTTCTGTTGTTGGGGCATTATCGCTATCATCAGCAGATGAACCTAGTTGCGATAATGAGCTATTTACGTGGTCAACGTCTTCTTGTAAATGGTACGCGGCGCCGTCACAGCTTATAAAGCTATGCACAAGCACAAGTAACATTACAATTAAAAAACGATTTGAACGCACAGTTAAACGAGTTCCCTATTGAAACACACGATTAGATAAGCTCATTACTCATCTATATATTATTTTCTTCAATACTGTACCTGAAAACATCAAAAAAAGTAATGCAGCAAAATAAAATTTTATTTCATTCAATCTTATTTTGCTGCAAAAAGCCGCTAGCAAATGTTAACGGTCGAGATTAATCATTATTAAGCAACCGCTTGTTCTAAAATTTCACGGCTTTCTTTTAACGTAATAGCTTGGTTTTCTCCAAGGGCAACCATGCCATGCGCTTCAAGCTTGCCAATAATATTATCAATGGCAGCCGCTTTGTCATCACCATGCTCAGTAAGCTCAGTTGCTACGTCAAGGCTATGGTAAAACGCTTCAATCGCTTGAATTGTTTGCTCTGCTAAATCGTCTGTTTGTGCAAGACCAAATACGTTTTTGCCCATTTGTTCTAGTTTTGCTTTTTTAACTGCAAATTGATTTCGCAGTAAAGAAGGCTGAACAATAGCCAGTGAACGGGCATGATCAACGCCGTAAGCAGCTGTAAGCTCATGGCCAATCATGTGGGTTGCCCAATCTTGTGATACGCCAGAACCAATTAAGCCGTTAAGTGCTTGGTTTGCGGCCCACATAAGGTTTGCACGCCATGCATCGTCTTGGTTTTCAAAGTTATCACCCAATGTTTTAAGCGCTTTTAACAGTGCCTCTGCATAACCTTCTTGAACAAGTGCACCTTCTGGGAATGTTAGGTACTGCTCACACGTATGTACCCATGCATCTACTAAACCATTTACAAGCTGGCGCTGCGGTAATGTTTTCATTACATCAGGGTCCATAATGGCAAATTTTGGTAATACTTCTGGAGATGCAAACGGTAGTTTTTGCTTCGTTGCTTCTTTGCTTACTACTGAATTTTGATTAGACTCAGAACCGGTTGCAGGCAATGTAAGTACCGCACCAATAGGTAATGCGCTGGTAATTGTATGCTTACCTGTAGGGATATCCCAACCTTCGCCATCATATACAGCAGATGCTGCAATGTATTTAACGCCGTCAATTACAGAGCCGCCGCCTACACCTAAAACGAAATCGATATCTTGTTCTTTACAAATTTTTACTGCTTGGTCTAGCACTTCAATTGTTGGGTTGGCACCTACGCCCGAAAACTCTACCCAATCAAAACCTTCAAGTGCTGCTGCAACTTCATCGTATACGCCGTTCTTTTTAATAGAACCGCCACCGTACACAACTAATACTTTTTGATCTTTTGCGATCAAATCAGTAAGTGCGGCAATTTGTTGCTGACCAAATTGAATTAAAGTGGGATTTACGTAGCTAAATTTCATTATTTTGCTCCTAAAGGGGACGGTTAATTACTAAGCACCTTATCAATTCTTAAATAAATAAAGTGTTGATAGATGCATAATAATGGCATAGCGCATATATAAAAAGCCTAATAACTGCCAAAAGCTTGCCTAAAACTATCAGTGTTGTTATTTTACGCCAAATACCGTTAATTTAAGCCGCCCTTATGACGACCATCGCCACTTTGTTACAACAATACGCAGAGCATAATAAGTTGCTCAGCTTTGAAGGTACCATGGAAACAATTATTCCAGGGGTGTACTTTCATCGCGCCACCAAAAGCTCAGCGCGTCAGCCTCTTATTTATAATTCAGGTATTATTATTGTTGGCCAAGGACATAAAGTTATTCACTTTCCTGAGCATCAAATACAGTATGGTGCAGGCGATTATTTAGTACTGGGAGTGCCCGTACCACTAGAATGTGAAGCGTTTACTGATAACGATTTACCAGTAATGGGTATAGCAATTGATATAAACCCAGCCATGCTGCACAAACTGGTTAACCAAATGATGCAACATAATCCTATTTTAACTCCTTTAACACAAAGCGGAGCCGTCCAAAGTGCCGCTTTAGATATGGCCATGGAGCAAGTCACTCATCGACTGTTAACAGTGTTAAACAATCCACTTGAGGCTGAGGTATTTGGTGGCGATATAGTTAAAGAATTAGTATATAGGGTGCTGTGTGGCCCTCAAGGGCATACCTTAATTGGGCTTGCAATGCATGATGGCCATTACGCGCGCATAGCGCGTACTTTATCAACATTACACAGCGATTACGCAAACCCTATTACCGTAGAGCACTTAGCTGAAGAAGTTAATATGAGTGTGTCATCTTTTCATCGTGCGTTTAAACAAGTTACGTTTGAATCCCCTTTGCAGTATTTAAAAAAAGTACGCTTAGCAAAAGCAAAAGAATTAATAATCACCTCTGGCAGTAAAGCTAACGAGGCCGCATTTAAAGTAGGCTATACTAGTGCGTCACAATTTAGCCGTGAGTTTAAACGACACTTCAATAAAACCCCCAGTGAAATACATGTGTGATTAAAAGTAACCCATTTTTGCACTAAGTCATTATTTAAATACTTAATTACTAGTAAAGCCTACCTGCTTTGTTAGTATGGTTTAGAGTATTCATCCTTTTAGTAGCAATGAATTTTACGATAAAGACAAGAGGTTTTTGAGCATGTTAAGCGCACTGATGATTAGATTTAGCATTTTTATATGCGCTTGTACTATGCTGTTTAGTAGCGTTACTTATGCGCAAGAGCATTGCCAGCTCAATGAAAGAGCAACAAACACATCGGTGTCTTTATCCAAAGAAGTTGTCTCAAATATTAAGCTTAAAAACGGTATTAATCATCTCGAATTAAGCTGTAACTTAAAGCAAGGTGGGGTATTTTCTTTTACTCGCCCTGCACTTACAGACTTTTCGTGGCAGCAAAATTCAGTATATAAAACACCTTTAAAAACCAATCAGATGGCAATTTTAATGGACCAAGGCGTTTTTACTGCACAGCTTACAGTTACTACCTCAGCAGCTTATACCCCACGCTTTAAGTGGTCAGATACACAACCGTTTGTCGAAAAAATACAACGCTATAACCTTATTTTTGGCATTTTTTATGGTCTTTGCGCCACACTTATTTTTTATGCATTAATTATAGGACACGGCATAAAAGACCCTCTTTTTAAACTGTATGGCATTTATATTTTTTGTATCGCTAGTTTTATATTCTTTCAAGAAGGACAGCCTTATTTATTTACACAGCAGTACTACTCTGTGTACGTAAGTCATCTTTACACGTTAAGTATTGGTTTAACTATAGTCAGTGCCACATGGTTTATGAGTGCACTATTAGAGCTACCTAGATACTTTCCAAAGTTAAGCAATACATTAAAAGTTACCGCCTTATGCGTACTGACTTTGTGCTTACAAAAAATAGCGCTCGATCTGCCACTCATAACCAATATTACCTCTGCAGTAACCGGCTATTTATCATTATTTATTGTCATGACTATTTTTATCCTCAGCGCGATACAAACAAAGTACGGTGTCAATGAAGCAAACTTGGTATTTATAGCACTGGCAAGTGTGTTTATTAGTATGACTTTTAGAGTACTACTAACCGATTATAGTCCGTTCATTCAACGCTATGGGTTTGTTATTGCGTTTACAATTGAATCTTTATTACTAGCTATTGCCGTCGGTAGACGAATTCAAAGATTGAGTTATGCAAAAAAACAGGCTGAACGACACGCTAACTTTGATCACTTGTGCCATATATACAATCGTCGTGGGTGGAGCTTAAAAGCAAACGACTTATTGGCAGAGCACAAGCAACGTGGAGGCGTTTTGTGTTTTTTATACATAGATCTAGACCGTTTTAAAGCAATTAATGATACCTATGGCCATGATGTAGGCGACAAAGTACTGTGCAAAGTTGCAGAGTCACTTGGTCAACACATGCGCAGTGAAGATGCTGTTGGCCGCTTAGGAGGCGATGAATTTGTAGCCATGGCATTATTTAATAGCAACGAAAAAATTAACCAGCGAGTTAACACCCTAGAACAACAATTAAACCAGTTAACTATAGAGCATCAGGGCCATACCATTTCCATTTACGCCAGTGTTGGGCAAACTAGCTATACTCAGCCACCTGATAACTTAGACACAGTTTTAAAAGCGGGTGATGAAGCGATGTATAAACAGAAATTGCAAAGAAAGGCAAAGCAGGCTGAAAAAATGGTAGGAACCGCAATTTAAAGGCAAAAAACATGAGCTAGTCAGTAAGACTAGCTCAGCTATAATAGCTAGCTTAATCCTTTTTAAACAGTACCTCAGGATTAACCATGGTTTTCATTTCAAGCACGTTACCGTTGGGATCTTCAATAAAAAAGGTTTCTTGCTCAAACTCATCACCAACAAAACGACGGTAAGGTTTATCTAAATATTCAAGGCCGGCATCAGCAATGCGTTGCTTAAGTCCTTGAAACTCACTTTCTGATAAATGAATACCGAAGTGTGGTACAGCCACTGCGCCCATATCAACGTCGTGACGTACCGTAGGTAAACGCTCAACGCTTTGATGCAGAGTTAACTCGTTGCCCCAAAAATCAATGTCTACCCATCGTCCTGCTTCACTATTGCCGGTTTTACAGCCGAGTACGTCACAGTAAAACGTTTTCGCTTTTTCAAGATCGCCAGCGGGGATAGCCAGATGTAAACAGTTAGACATAAATTACCTTAGGTTATAACTTTTAATATATGAAATATGCCGCATTATACATAATTTGCAATTTATAGAACATCAACACTGTTATTTTTAGTCATTCATTGCATATCGATAATTTTCAACAATAATTCATCTTTTAACAATGGTGTATCGATTTTAGTCTTAAATCACAGTTTTTAACTATTAAAGCTAAAACTGATACATTATGATGTGCGCGCCATGACTAAATTCATACTTTTAAAATTCATTACCTTTTTTATCGGCTGCCTATCGTGTTTTGTAATGCATACCACATTCGCATTGCCTATTGTTGTATCTGCCGGTTTAACGGGGCTTATCGGTTCATTTATTCCATTCCCTGACGATTACAAAAACCATCCCTATTCAGCTATTTATGCAGGCAGTTTTGCCGGTATGTGCTCCACTAGTTTAATAACTGAATACTGGGAAATTGCGGCTATTTCTGCCATTGGGGCTGTTTTGTACACACTCACGATTAACATATTTGCAGGGTTTGGTGGACGATTAGGTAGCATTGCATTTGCTAGTGTCGCCTTATTTGTTTTAGCCAAGGAGTTAATAATATGACGCTTATTTATCCGCTGCTTGCTTTGTTAGGGGCGTTTTTAACCTTTTACTTGGCTAAACATAATCGCTTTGATGGGATCCGAGCCTCTGCAGCTCTATCGATTATTGCCTATTTGATTTTTGCGCAGCTGAGCCTTAACGCTGAGCTATATAGCATCGTCTTTTTTGGCGGCACATTTATTGGAATGAGTGCTCCCCACCGTTTTGGTGTGTATACGCTTGCCAGTTCAGCAATTATATTTTCACTGTTTTTTGCCTATCTAGTGCCTATTCTTGATGGTTTTGGTGGCGCTTTGGGAATTAGTGCATTTCTATCTGTGTGTATTTGCCATGTATTTATTTTACTTGGCGCACCACGCAGTAAAAAAACTAAAATTTAAACGTTTTCTTGAATAAAAATTCAATAAAATCTTACACCTATTAAATTGTATAAAAATAACCCATGTTTTTTTGATCAACACTGTTAATAGCTTCGTAGTATTCACAAAGCTGTAACACTGTAACATTCGATTAAAGGAACAATTATGAATAAAGTATTTAAGCTCGGTGCTATCATACTTCCCTTGTTACTTATTCAAGGCTGTAGTAGTGATGACGATAACAACGCTCCAGTAACTGTAGACCCACAACCTGCCGTCTCAATCTTTGACGCCGCACAGGACTCTGAAGAGTTCACCACTCTTGTTGCAGCACTAGAAGCAACCGGTCTAGATGAAACTCTCGATGATTTAACTACCAGCTATACTGTATTTGCCCCTACCGATGATGCATTCGCATTATTAGGCGAAGAGACCATTAATAGCTTATTAGCTGATACAGACACCCTAAGTTCTATTTTAACTTACCATGTGATCGCTGGCAGAGTAGACGCGCAAACAGCTATTGGCTTAGCGGGCAGCACTGTAGAGACTGTTAACGGGCAAAACATTGCTTTATCTTTAAATGGTGAGAATTTATTAGTAAATACCAGCACAGTAACAATGACCGACATTGTGACCGACAACGGAATCATTCATGTTATTGACGCGGTGCTCACACCAAAAACAGTGCCAGAAACAGCACCAACTAATAATATCATTGAAACAGCTCAGCAAGCTGGCAATTTTAGTACATTACTTGCAGCTCTTGATGCTGCATCCCTTACTTCAGCACTAGCGGACGAATCATCAGAATTTACCGTATTCGCCCCTACGGATGCTGCATTCGAGGCAATTGGTAGCAACTTTTTAAACACGTTACTGGCTAACCCCACCGTTTTAGCCGATATTTTGAAGCAGCATGTACTTGTAGGATCAGTAGATTCTGTTACTGCAATGTCTCTTAACGGTCAATCAGCAGAAACGCTACTTGGCAATACCCTTCCAGTGGCGATAAACGCAGAAACAAACATGCTATCGTTTGGCGGAGCAAACATTGTAGTTAGAGATATTATGAC
This sequence comes from Pseudoalteromonas sp. Scap25, assembly GCF_013394125.1. Taxonomy (GTDB): domain Bacteria; phylum Pseudomonadota; class Gammaproteobacteria; order Enterobacterales; family Alteromonadaceae; genus Pseudoalteromonas. The sequence goes on from NZ_CP041327.1 coordinate 2,691,918, forward strand.
CAATAACGGTGTCATTCATGTGATCGATTCGGTTATTATTTCTGATGTTACTTTACCTCAAAGTACCAATACAATTGCTGATATAGCGAGCGCTGATGGTAATTTTACGACACTTCTAGCTGCTTTAACGGCAACAGGGTTAGATACACTAGTTGCCGATCCAGATAATACTTTTAGTGTATTTGCACCTACAGACGCTGCATTTGCTGCGCTCGGACAGGATACAATTAATGCGCTACTAGCTGATACAGATACGCTTCGTGATATTTTGCTGTACCATGTTTTTTCTGACGCGACAGTTTTATCAGATGACGCAGTAGCCATTGCCAATAGCAACAGCAACAAGATAGAAATGGCCAATGGCGACATGGCTGCTATATCTCATGTAAATAGCTCACTATTTATCAATGACTCAGCAATTTCAGAGGCAAATGTAATCGCTAGTAACGGCGTGATTCATGTATTAAATAAAGTAATTATGCCACCGGCTGAAGTTGGTACCCCGACTAAAACAATTGCTACAGTGGCTACTGAAACACCTGCACTATCTACTTTAGTCACTGCACTACAAGCAGCATCACTAGTAGATACCTTTAACGACACCACTCAATCATTTACGGTATTTGCACCGACAAATGCTGCATTTAGCAAAATCCCTACCGCTGATTTAGAGGCTTTATTGGCTGACACGACTGCATTGACAGGTGTGCTAACTCAACATGTTTTAGGCGCTCAAGTGGGCAGTACTGATGCATTTGCAGCCAATGGTAAAACGGTGACCACGCTTGCCGATAACATGCTAAGCGTAAACGTTGTAGACTTTACCAGCACAGCAAACACAGCAACAGATAGCATTGCTTATGATTCAACTGATAGTCGTTTAGTAACGGGTATGGCTGATGCTATGCCAGGCAAAACAGTTTATGTGTTCGACAATGATTTAGGCGAGGCAATGAGCACGTGTGAAGCAGCTTGTGCAACAACGTGGCCACCGGTTCTTGGTACTGCAGCATCAATTGAAAATGTACCCGGTTTATCGTTAATTGCTCGCTCAGATGACAGCATGCAAGTCGCCTACCTTGGCCGCCCTTTATATACCTTCTCCGGTGATACGGCAGCAGGTCAGAATAATGGCCAAGCTGTGAACGATATTTGGTGGCAAGTAAGCTTACCAGCTACATCACTACAAGTAGCGGGTAGCAATGTAACAACCACTGATATTTATACCAGTAATGGCGTTGTTCACTTAATTGATACAGTGATCACAACGGCCAAATAAACTAAGTTTTACTGTGAGATAAGCCAGGAGTGATGCTATTTACTCCTGGCTTTTTTATAAAAAATAGGCTTACTTATTAATACCTTGGGAGCTTGTTGGGTAACCAAAGACTACTTTTAACTTTGCTTTTAATCCCTTTGCTCTGTAGGTACTTTTAAAGAGATGCTGCCACTGATGAAAGGTAATTTTAATCGGGTTATTACTGTGTAGTTGGCCAATAATTCCGTATTTACAAGGCTTGCTTTCATCCTCTTCTACATAAGTGCCAAATAACTTATCCCAAACAATTAGTACCCCTGCAAAGTTTTTATCTAAGTAGCCACTGTTAATAGCATGATGAACCCGATGATGTGATGGAGTATTAAATACGCTTTCAAACCAACCCAGCTTTTTTACCACTTGGGTGTGAACAAAAAATTGATACGCTAAATTAAGGGCAACTACGGCAAAAACAATCACAGGTTCAAAACCAAGTAATATCATTGGCATCCAAAACAGCCACATGCCCGCAAGCGGATACATTAAACTTTGTCTAAAGGCAGTAGTAAAATTCATTCTCGTAGAGCTATGATGTACGACATGCGCTGCCCATAACCAATGTATATGGTGTGATGCACGATGAAACCAATAATATAAAAAATCTTGCAGTACAAAGGCACCTAATATGGTCAATACCGTCAATTCAATATCAAATAACCGAAACTGATACAGCCAGTAAAAAAACGGCATTAGTACTATTAATGCAATAGCATCAGCACCTTGATGTAATAAAGCCAATAATGCATTGGCTAAACTGTCTTTTATATCGTAGTGACGCCTAAATTTAATAAACTCGATAGCAACAAACAGCAAAAAAATAGGGCTCAGTGCGAGTAAAATAATTTCAATGCTCATACAACACGCTCCTGAAAATAATGGGCTATTTTTTTAAGTGCTTGGCTAATATCTTTTTTTATAAAAAAAGCCAGTATAAAATCGGGTACCCAAAAAGGTGCAATGCAACTAATATGGTAATTAACCTCAGTGAGCGATGGCTCTTCGTTAATGGTATTTAAGTAAATATCACCACGATGCTGCGCAACGGGCTTGCTACCTATAATACGGTAACTAATATGACTGTTATCTGCAGCTATTATTTGCTCTTTAAAGGTAGTGCCTTGCATTTTTATTTCTCTAATCGTGCCTTTTCCGCCACTTATTTCATCCGGCTCTTGTGGTGCTAGTAGTGTAAAGTGAGCATTAAAAAATCGGCCTAAATCAGCATGCGCTAATAATACGCTGCGTATTTGCTCCGGCGTTGCTGCCACAGCTCGCTTAACCTTTATTTCTACCATGATCTTCACCCTATTATTTTTATCGATCACTAGCATATAAAAATATGCCGTGGCAAACTTGCGATTAGACGACTATTTTTTAGCTTTAGGCGACAAATGAAAACCTTAGCCGATCATTATTTTTGTAGCTGTTTGGATTATCTTGAAGCCCAAGGCTTAGCTAGCCAAGTGGCTTTAAGCGCTATTGATTTTAACGAGTATACCAATAAAAAGTCACAACAATTGGCGCCACGTATCAGCTTAAAAAGCTATAATGCGCTGCTTGGCTATGCACAACAGGCGTTAAACGATCCCTTATTTGGCTTTGAATTAGGAAAACAAATACGCACCGCTGATTTTGGTGTATTGGGGTATTTAATTGAATCGAGTACTAATTTAGCCAGCGCTATTACTGCACTACTTAATTACGACAGCCTAGTGGCTAATATTGGTCGCGCCAAGTTTGAGCAACAAAAAACACGGTGTAAAGTAACTTGGTTAGCCGATCCACAATGTAGTTCACAGGCTGTTTTACGAAATATGACCGCTTGGGTCAGCGTGGTACGCCAACTACTTAATCCTGAGCTTTCACCTAGCTGTGTGTATTTTTCAACACACTTTTCAAACACCGAACAACACAGATTAACTAATTGGTTTAATTGCCCAGTAAAAGCTGGCGCTAGCTTTAATCAAATCGAGTTTCCAAGTAATTACTTAACCCTGCCCTTTAAAACCGATAATAGCCAAATCAACGCAATGCTTAAGCAAATGTCAGAGCAACAGCTATCCCAGTTTAAAAGTCAGCAGTTATTATCAGAAAAAATTAATCATATTTTAATGGCAAAACACGACTTACAAGATTGCTCTTTGCTTAGGACAGCTGCGGCCTTAAATATGACGCCACGCACACTACAGCGCTATCTAAAAAAAGAGCAAACCACGTTTGCCGCGCTGCTTGAAGCAGAGCAAAAACGACGCTTATTAACTTATATTCACCACTATTCGTTAAATAAAATCGCATTTATGCTGGGATTTAACGATCAAAGTTCTTTTAATCGTGCCTTTAAACGCTGGCATCATTGCTCGCCTCGCCAATTTATAAAAAACAACAAGTAAACAACCTGCTTACTTAAAATATACATTTATCATGTACCTTATTAATGTTTTTCTTTACACTAGCGTTATAGTATTGCTTTAAAGACAATTATTTATGCTTTTGCGTATGGTGTTAACTGTTTTTGTATTGTTTTTTTATAGTGCGTTCTGCAACGCCACCCCTGTTACCTTTATCGCTGAAGATTTACCGCCTTATCATTTTAAAAACCCTCAAGGTGAAGCACAGGGCGCGCTGGTCGATATAGCTAAAGCAGTTTTAAATGGCACTGATTTAACAGCAAAGTTTGAAATAATGCCAATGGCTAGAATATTCCAACAGCAACGAGCCAATCCTAATGCCATAATAATGTCACTGCTAAAAACACCAAACAGACATCATCAATATAAGTGGCTAGGTAAAGTCTACTTTGCGGACGCATACCTAGTTAGTTTAAGTAACCACAAAGATGAAGTGATTCATTTAAATTTTGCTAAAGAGTACAAAGTAGCCACTATTCGCGGCTACTCTGCACAAGCTTATTTAGAAACTAAAGGCTTTACTGAAAATGAAAACCTAGTATTAGTCAGTTATTATCAACAGCTCTGGAAAATGCTATATAAAAATCGTATCGACTTTGTTGTAACCAATACGCTCACACTTGAAAACGAATTAAAGCGCACCGGGCTCGACCCTAATTTAATTTCAAAACGCATCCACTTAGATGAGTTACCCTCTTCTTTGCATTTTGCAGCCAGTAATCAGTTTGACTCACACACAGCAAAAATTATTAGCGATAGGTTAAATGCCATCAAGGAAAGTGGTGAATATCAGCAAATTTTAAATAAATGGCAACTCCCTATGCCAAAAAACCTTTAATACTTAGCGGGCAAGGTATTCTGTGCTAGATAATTTTTTAATGAGATAAACAAAGGTGCGGGCAAGTCATTAATATCGCACCAACGCCACTGTAAACATTTGTGAGGCTCTTTATTTATAACCTCTCCGCCTTCATAGTCTGCTTGCATATATAAGGTAATATAATGTTTGTTCTCTGCGCTAAAAATATCGTTGGTAAAATCGAGTTTACGAATATTAGTGACATTGAGCCCAGTCTCTTCTACTACTTCACGCACAGCGCATTGCTCAACAGTTTCACCAAATTCTAAATGCCCTCCAGGGGTTGCCCACGTATTTGCGCCATGTGCGCCTATCCGTTCACCGAGTAAAATTTTATTATCATGCATTACTATTACTGCAACGCCTACTCTGACCATTTGATTCATTCTTATATCCATTTACTCTCATTAATTACTGAAACATTTTACATTAGTTGGAACTTTTTAGTTCTATACAATCATCACGTTGGCCAAAAAACAAAAACATCGCTTACTATTTAACCGACCATAGTCGAATATCACTGCTGATAAAAAGCGCTTAGTTTTAAATTACGTTAGATTATATTTTCCTTAGGAGCCTTTATGTCAGGTGAATACAAACAACATTACAACGAGTTTAAACAAGACCCAGCAGCGTTTTGGTTATCACAAAGTAAGCGACTACCTTGGTACAAGGCTCCAGAAACCGCATACACACAAGATCAAGAAGGACTACACCACTGGTATGCAGACGGCCAACTTAACAGCTGTTTTTTAGCCGTAGATCAGCATGTCATCGCTGGGCATGGTAATGAAACAGCGTTAATTTATGACTCACCGGTTACCAATAGCAAACGCAGTTATAGCTATTTACAACTGCAGCAAGAGGTCGCTAAATTTGCAGGGGTAATGCAGTCTTTAGGAGTGACTAAAGGCGACCGCGTAGTGATTTATATGCCCATGATCCCCGAAGCCGTAATTGGTATGTTGGCATGTGCCCGAATTGGCGCTATTCATTCTGTTGTATTTGGCGGTTTTGCAGCGCATGAATTAGCGGTACGGATTGATGACGCCAAGCCCAAATTGGTACTCAGTGCCTCCTGTGGTGTAGAAGTTAATACTGTAATTGAGTACAAAGAATTACTCGATAACGCGGTTGAAGCTGCTAGCTATAAAGTTGAACACTGTATTATTTATCAGCGTGAGCAAGCCACCGCACCGCTTATGCCCGAACGTGATATTGACTGGGCTGTTGCAATGCAAACAGCCACACCGGTTGATCCCGTTGCGGTCAGTGGCGATCATCCACTTTATATTTTATACACCTCTGGCACAACAGGGACACCTAAAGGTGTGGTGCGTGAAAATGGCGGCCATGCGGTTGCTATGCATTACAGCATGGAAACCGTATACGGCATGAAACCCGGTGACGTATTTTGGGCCGCCTCTGATATTGGCTGGGTAGTGGGTCATTCGTATATTGTGTATGCGCCACTTATGTATCGATGCGCAACTATTTTATTTGAAGGAAAACCGGTTAGAACCCCCGATGCCAGTGCTTTTTGGCGCGTAGTAGAAGAATACAAAGTGAATGCCCTATTTAGTGCCCCCACTGCGTTTCGCGCGATTAAAAAAGAGGATCCCAATGCCGATGGCTTTAAACAATACGATACCTCTAGTCTGAAACGATTATTTTTAGCCGGAGAGCGTTTAGACCCACCTACCTACGATTGGCTCAAAGAAAAAACAGGTTTACCGGTGCTTGATCATTGGTGGCAAACAGAAACGGGCTGGGCAATTGCGTGTAACCCTGTTGGCATTGAACACCTGCCAACAAAAGCAGGAAGCTCAACAGTTGCAACACCTGGATTTGATGTAAGAATTTTAGATATGAATGGGGATGAATGTGCTCCGAATGAACAAGGCGCGGTTGTTATAAAGCGACCTTTACCACCGGGATGCTTACCGACAATTTGGAAAAATACGGCTCGTTTTAAGGCTGGTTATTTGGCTGAATATGAGGGCTACTATTTATCTGGTGATGGCGGTTATATTGATGGCGATGGCTACCTCTTTATTATGGGTCGCACCGATGATGTAATTAATGTCGCAGGGCACCGTCTATCCACCGGTGAAATGGAAGAAATTGTTGCCGCGCACCCAGCTGTGGCTGAATGTGCAGTATTTGGTATTAGTGATGCGTTAAAAGGGCAAAACCCAATGGCGATGGTGGTGCTAAAAAATGATTTTCATGGCTCACATAAAGAGGTAGAACAGCAATTGGTGCAAACCGTGCGTAATCAAATTGGTGCTATTGCGTGCCTTAAAAATATTATGTGTGTAGAGCGATTACCAAAAACCCGTTCTGGCAAAATTTTACGTAAAAACCTGCGGCAGTTAATTGATGGTGAAGAACTGCAAATTCCATCAACCATAGATGATCCAAGTATTTTTGAAGAACTCAGCCAGCAACTCGAGCATGGTAAACTGTAACTACATAATGTAAAAAGTCTTAAATAGACTTTTTACATTGCAGCTGCTTAACTAATAATAAGTAATTAATAATAGCGTCCTTATGGAGTATTAATGACAGGAACACGCGCACAGCTGCGAGATTTTTTACTGCAATGGTTTGGCGATTATTTTCCGGGAAGTCCATTTTTATGGTACGACCTGATTGTATTGGCTTGGATTGCGCTATTTGCATTAATATTACACCTCATTTTAAGACTGGTTTCTCAGCGTTTAGTTAAAAACCGTTTTAGCGAACAAGCTGCGCAACCCGATAGCAAAAGTCCTTTATATTCAGCAAAAAAGCTCGCTCGTAATATCTCATTTGTTTTACAAGGAGCGGTCGTTGTTATTCAGGCGCAACTGTGGGTACCCGAAGGCACCACGTTTTTGTATTTGATTCAAATGATCACCGATCAATGGATCATTTTATTTGCCTTACTTTCGCTATTTTCTTTACTGGATATATTTCAAGCAATTTCCGATAAGCGCCCCTTAAGCGCTCACTTTCCGCTGCGCGGCTTTTTGCAAACAATTAAGCTTATTGCCAGTGTATTAACTGCCATTTTAGCCGTTTCATTGTTAATGAATAAATCACCGTTAATTTTACTAAGCGGCTTAGGCGCTCTGTCTGCGGTGTTATTACTGGTATTTAAAGACGCTATTTTAGGATTAGTAGCAGGTATTCAGCTCTCTGCCAATAATATGCTGGCGGTAGGTGACTGGTTAGAAATGCCTAAGTACGGTGCCGACGGTGATGTTATTGATATTGCGTTAACCACGGTTAAAGTAAGAAATTGGGATAAAACCATTACCACCATTCCTACTTATGCCTTGATCTCCGACTCATTTAAAAATTGGCGCGGTATGTCAGACTCTGGTGGACGCCGGATAAAACGCAGCATTCACCTTGAAATGAGTAGTGTGCACTTTTTAGACGAAGCCGCAGTTGTTGCCCTTAAAAAAGCCGATTTACTAAGTGAGTACCTTGAAAGTACGCTATTGGTTATTGAGGAGCAAAACATCACTAAAAAAGTAGATATGAGCTGCACTTTAAATGGCCGCAGGCTAACTAATGTGGGTACATTTCGTCACTATTTGGTCGCGCTATTAAAACAGCACCCACATATTCATCAAGGTATGACCTTAATGGTAAGGCAATTAGCGCCAACAACCCAAGGTTTACCTATTGAGATTTATGCATTCACTAATACCACTAATTGGGGTGAATATGAAAATATTCAGTCAGATATATTTGATCATATATTAGCGGTTTTACCCGCCTTTTCGTTACGTGCCCATGAAGCACCAACAGGAAGCGATATTCGCCAACTAATTAACCTGAACTCTGGTTAAGAGATTTACTAACATATTGAATCAAAATGATATTTATGTTTATTTTCTCTAGCCAGTGATTTTCAGTGAAAACAAGGCGAAATTACGCGTCAATAGCTAGTCTATTGCAAGTAAATTCAACGCAGTTAGCGCTCAAAATAGCTGCTTGAGATAGATTTATTATCTAGAGTTCAGGTTAATTATATAACCTGAACTGTGAATAATAAATCTAGCTCACGCAGAGTCAGTCTAAATACGCTTTAATTGTGCAATAAGCCACTGATGAATATCGCTGTTATTTGAGCGAGGATGCCATGCTGCAATCACCTTAAACGGCGGCGGTAATAATTCAATCTCCAATTGCTTTACCTTACTATTTGGCAATAACCTTGATGGGTAAAACGCAATTAAATCGGTGGTATTTAGTAAATCAGGCACTGATGAAAACCCAGGTACTGACATGACAATATTTCGTTTGTAGCCTTTATCTGCAAACCAGCGATCGTGCGAACCACGTAAGTTTGCTCTAGATGCCGACACCACCAACTGCGGCCGGCTCGCAACCTCAGATAAGCTCAAAGGCTTTGAAGGTGTGGGCGCATGTGCGCCTGCAATACAAATATGTTGTTCTTCAAATAGGGTATCGTAGACTAAATTATCAGGAATAAATTCAACAAAGCTAATCAGTAAATCAAGCTCCCCTGCGCTGATAAGCTGGTTAACGTTATCGGATGCGAAGTCTCGAACAATCAACTTTAAACCTGGCGCTTCACTGCGAGTAATTGCTAATAATTGAGGTAAAAGTGCAGCAATCGCATAGTCCGTAGCACTTATAGTAAAAACGCCTTGATAACTCTGCGGGGAAAACTGTGACGGCACTAATAATGCGTCTAGTTGACTCAGAATTTGATTAATTGATAGTTCAAGCGCCAGCGCTTTTGGCGTTGGCAGCATCGTATTGCCTTGACGAATAAACAGCCTATCATCAAATAAGTCGCGTAATTTTCGCAGCTGCTCACTAATGGCTTGCTGAGTTAGCCCCATTTTTTGCGCAACATGCGATACATTTTTTAATTTGAGCAAAGCGCTTAAAACTCGCAACTGCTTTATATCCAGCCGACCTATACCATTCATAATTGTATCTAAAACAAAAAAGTGTTGTTTCAAATTGTAGCTTTAAATCCCTATGCTCACCAGCATTGTTATAAGCGCTCAGCAGCATAGTTAATTTAAAAGGTATTAAAATGAGTCAACCGAGTAAAAATATCGACAGTTTATTTTCATCCATTAGTTTAGGGCCATATACCCTGAAAAATCGTATTGTTATGCCGCCACTTACCCGCTCACGCAGTACAGTACCTGGCAATATCCCCAACGAAGTAATGGCCACCTATTATGCGCAACGTGCAAGTGCTGGCTTTATGGTTACCGAGGGCACTCAAATTGAACCCAGAGGACAAGGATACGCTTGGACACCCGGTATTTACTCTGCAGAACAAATCGATGGCTGGAGAAAAGTGACTAATGCCGTGCATGCAGAAGGGGGAGTTATTTTTGCCCAGCTTTGGCATGTAGGCCGTGTATCGCATACTAGCCTACAACCAAATGAAGCCAAACCTGTTGCTCCCTCAGCAATAGCAGCTGATAGTGTGAAAGTGTTTATAGAAACAGGGCCAGCTCAAGGCGCTTTAGCCGATCCAAGTGAACCGCAAGCTTTAACAACAAATGAAGTCAAAGAGCTTGTTGGCATGTATGCACAAGCTGCCCGTAATGCGCTAGAGGCTGGGTTTGATGGTGTGGAACTGCATTGTGCTAATGGCTACTTAGTAAACCAATTTATTTCTGAGCATAGTAACCAACGTGAAGATGAATACGGTGGCTCACTGACTAATCGCTTACGCTTTTTAAAAGAGATTGTTGCTGCCGTTAGTGATGTAGTTGGCGCTGAGCGTTTAGGGGTTAGATTTGCGCCGCTATTTAGCAGTACTGATGAAACCCGTGTTTATTTAGGATTAGTAGAATCAGACCCTCAACATACTTATATAGAAGCCATTAAAGTACTTGAGCAAGCGGGTATTGCTTATCTTTCAATTGCTGAAGCCGATTGGGACAATGCCCCTGATTTGCCAGAGCAATTTTACCAAGCGGCACGCGCAGAATTTTCTGGACGTATTATTTACGCAGGTAAATACACAGTTGATAAATCTGTGGCAATGCTAGCTAAAGGTTATGGAGATTTATTTGCTTTTGGTCGCCCTTTTATTGCCAATCCTGATTTACCAGCGCGTATTAAACATAATTGGCCATTAAATGAAGCCGATGCTACTACTATGTATGGTGGCACTGAGCAAGGCTACAGTGATTATCCTCGCTACAAAAACGATTAGCAAAATGGCCATGGATGGCCTCTAAAATTGCTAAAAGCGCGATAATCCACTCTATCTAAATCTCCCAAATAAGTCTTATCACTGTTTTTACCTTATCGAAAATATCATACATTTGGTTAAAAAATGTCGATAAAAGTCATTTAAATTAGTTTTAAAGTATTGTTTTTAAATAATTAACAAGCATTAAAGTAGTAATATTTCTCAATATGAATACAATAAGCCTTTATTTTTTAGACATCGGTCTTTGGAGCATAGGTTGTTAAAATTAGCAGGAGTTAAATCAACTTCTTTGAGCCTTTTAGGTCTATGTGGCTTATTTTTATTATTAGTTCAGTTTCAAGCTCAATGGCAAAGTAAGCTCTCTCTTATTAATAATCTTGTTTATCCATTACTGATTATTACTGCTGTATTTGCTACTCAGTTTAATCGAAGTCGAGTTGCATTACTTTGCGCATTTTGGGTGCTTTATTTATCTTCATTAGACTACGCTTTACCTTGGTCTAACTGGCTTAAAGCGCAACCTGACTGGACCTTATTATGCGCTACAAGTTTATTAATGCTATTGGCAGTTATAAAAGATAGAGCGCTCTTATCAATACACACAGTAACTCGCAGTTTACTCGTTATTGTCTGTGGCGGTACTGCATTTGCTTGGTTAGCACTGAGCCAACACTTGCAAGAACTAACAATACAATCTTCTTTTTATACTCAGCTGCTTCCTTATTTACCCATTGTTTTACCGCTTTCAATAATTGGCGGCTTGCTTATTTGGCAAAGCTTAAGAGCCCATAACCTGACTCAAACCGCCTTATTAATTACTTTTATTGTGTGGTGCCTTAATCAGCAACACATTATTGATTTTCCTTGGTCTGTAATAGCCGTGCTTATGGCTTCTTTGTATTTATTGGCAGTAAGTACAGACTCTTATTATTTAGCCTATAGAGACGATTTAACCAGCTTACCAACGCGGCGAGCACTTAATCAGCTTGCTTTATCATTAGGGCGAAAATACACCGTTGCTATGCTCGACATTGATCACTTTAAAAAATTCAACGATACCTATGGCCACGATATTGGCGACCAAGTGTTAAAGCTAGTGGCGGCTAAAATGACTGGCATTAAAGGGGGTGGCAAAATTTACCGTTATGGTGGAGAAGAATTTACGGTGGTGTTCCCGCGTAAAACAGCCGAGCAGTCAATCCCTGAACTAGAAACACTGCGCGAAAATATTGCCACCTACGACATGGTGATCAGAAACCCAAAACGCACCGATAAAAAATCTCGCAAAGGTAAACAGCCAAGCGACCACAAAACGGTAAACGTGACGGTTTCTATTGGTGTAGCGCAAAGAGCGGCAAAACAAAGCTTTGATGAGGCATTAAAAAATGCCGATTTAGCCCTTTATAGAGCTAAGAAAAAAGGCAGAAATAACGTTAGCGAGTAATCCTTTTAACGTGGCACGCTAACTTAATAATAGCGTGCCCAAAGGCAACTAAATTTAACTACAACTTATTGCTTTTCCAAAACCGCTTTTAAATTATTTAATGCCGATACAGAAAAACCACGGTCGTAAAAGTAAATAATTTTGCCACTCTCATCAAGCAGTATTACACGACTGTTATTAGGGTTTTCGTTGCCAGTAAATGCCTGAACTTTATCGCCATCTTTGTAAATTGTGATCACCCCACCCCACAACTCTTTTGGGATCCCCTTACGCATGCCGCTATCAATTAAGGTACTAAACATACGAGGAACCATGCCCTGAATGGTTGGTAACTCATAGGCAGTCACATCAACTGCAGTCATATCTAAACCAATAAGCCAACGATCAATATCAAACTGGCTATCTTGTTTATAACCAATTAATAGCAACGTATGTGGGTTGTTAAAGTCATCAGGAATAGTGAATGACTGTTGCTCTAAGCTTTCTCCTGTAACAGTGGGAAATTGCTTACCAAGCAGCGCTTGATTTGGATACTGGGTTGAACATCCGCTAACCACTAAAACCATCACCAGCGTCATTATTGCCTTTAACATACCTTTACTCCCTATTTTTAAATAAATCTAAAGTGAACACGTTAACTAAATAATTAGTACAAGACTTACGCTTTAAACCAGACTTACGATCCATAGTAACTCCCATAAATTAAATAAAAATACAAGCATATGAATAGGCTTGTTCGATAAAATGTTTATTCGTTATACTTTAATATTATTACTATATTCATTTTAATTCTATCCCATAGCGAAAGCGTATTTTGTTAACACCTTACAAAGCGTTAAAGTGCCGCGCTAATTCACAGCTATAAAAGAGGGTACCATGTCGCTTGCTGTATTATTAATGTTGGCATTATTTGTCGGTTTGCTGTTTGCTATTTATCTTGTTTCGCAAAAAAGCAGCTCTTTATCTCGTACCGTTTTATTTGGTTTAGTGCTTGGTAGTGCCTTTGGTTTAGCCCTACAGTTTTTATTTGCCAACTCACCAGAAACCATTAAAGAAATACTCAGCTGGGTCAGCATAGTAGGTAAAGGCTATGTCGGGTTACTAAAAATGATCATTATGCCACTGGTATTAGTCTTTATGATTGCCGCAGTGGTTAAGCTTGAGAACCAAGGCTCGCTAGGAAAAATATCCTTTATTAGTATTTCTGTTTTACTGTTTACTACTGCAATTGCAGCGTTAATTGGTATTGCGGTAACGTATGGATTTGACTTGAGCATTGAAGGACTTGTTTCGGGTACTCGTGAAGCCGCTAGAATGGACACCCTACAAAACAAAGCCGCGAATGTAGCCGACCTAAGTGTGCCGCAAATGCTACTGAGCTTTATTCCTGAAAACCCCTTTGCGGATTTAAGTAATCAACGTTCAACCTCTATTATTGCCACGGTTATATTTGGTGTACTTGTTGGTATAGCTGCACGTAAAGTAATGCTTGAAAAAACAGAACTTGCTAGCCCAATTCGTAACGGTGTAAACGCCCTACAAGCAACAATAATGAGCTTAGTTCGTATGGTAATTGCACTAACGCCTTATGGTGTGGCAGGCCTAATGGCAAGTGTTGTGGCAAACTCTAGTAGTAACGATATTTTAAATTTACTCGCCTTTATTGTGGCTTCTTACGTGGCTATTTTATTAATGTTTGTTGTGCATGGTTTACTGCTTAGCTTAGTCGGCGTTAATCCAAAACATTACTTTGAAAAAATTTGGCCTGTGCTTACCTTTGCCTTTAGCTCACGTAGCTCAGCGGCATCGATTCCTATGAATGTTGACGTGCAAATTAACCAGTTAAAAGTGCCACCTGCAATTGCTAATTTATCGGCTTCTTTTGGAGCTACCATAGGTCAAAACGGCTGTGCCGGTATTTACCCTGCTATGCTTGCAATGATGGTTGCGCCAAGCGTGGGGATTGACCCACTTACATTTGAGTTTATTTTACCGCTAATTGGTATTGTGGTTATTAGCTCGTTTGGTATTGCAGGTGTTGGCGGCGGTGCTACCTTCGCAGCGTTGGTTGTATTACCGACCATGGGACTACCTATAGAGGTAGTGGCTTTACTTATTTCTATTGAACCATTGATAGACATGGCGCGCACTGCACTCAATGTATCGGGTGCTATGACCTCAGGTGTGATCACCAGTAAATTAATGAAAACTCAATAACACTGACTTTAATTTAATAGCCCAGCCTACGCTGGGCTTTTTTATGTCTGCCGCTTTCAAAGTTCTTTAGTGATTCGTTTATTTAATTAATTAACTTCAATAAATCATTTTTATAGATTGCATCAATCGCTTTATTTCGCACACAGTTTTTAGCCCCTTTACTATACTATTCCCATCGCTCAGTCATTCAGGCTTGTTTAACAACTTGAATGAAGTATCAACCTACTGTTTTTAAATGAGTAGACCCTATTTTTAATACGCTTTGTATATAACGAGATTCGTTAACTTTAAGGAAGCTGACAATGAAAAACCGATCATTTACAAAAAAAGCGCTTGTTGGATTTATAAGTGTGGCACTTATGTCTGGCTCTGCTTTTAGTCAAGAAAAACCACAAATGTCTAAGCCACAAGGTGCTGTAGGCATGGGTGAGGCAAAAATGGGGGCAACCAGAACCAACCAATTTTGGTGGCCAGATCAACTTAACCTATCTCCTCTTCGCGATCATGATCTACGTTCAAACCCTTACGGTAGTGACTTTAATTATGCAGAGGCATTTAACAGCCTAGATTTAGACACTGTAAAAAGTGATATCGACGCTCTACTAACTCAATCTCAAGATTGGTGGCCAGCAGATTTTGGTAACTATGGCCCATTTTTTATTCGTATGACCTGGCACAGTGCAGGTACCTATCGTACGCTTGATGGCCGTGGTGGTGCTGGCGGTGGTCAACAACGTTTTGAGCCGCTTAATAGCTGGCCAGATAACGTAAGCTTGGATAAAGCGCGCCGTTTACTTTGGCCAATTAAACAGAAATACGGTGAAGCCCTTTCATGGTCAGACTTAATCGTATTAGCCGGTAATGTTGCCTTAGAAAACATGGGGTTTGAAACCTATGGTTTTGCTGGTGGTCGTACTGACGATTGGGAACCAGACATGGTTTACTGGGGTCCTGAAGTAGAAATGCTTGCCAGCGACCGTGAAGATGCCAGCGGCAAACTAGAACGCCCGCTAGGTGCAACTCACATGGGTTTAATTTATGTAAACCCAGAAGGGCCTAAAGGGGTTCCTGATCCTATTGGTTCAGCTAAGAACATTCGCGTTGCGTTTTCTCGCATGGCGATGAACGATGAAGAAACCCTAGCACTTATCGCCGGTGGTCACACCTTTGGTAAAATGCATGGTGCGCACAAACCTAAAGACTGTGTGGGTGCAGAGCCTGCTGCAGCAGGTATTGAAGAGCAAGGTTTAGGCTGGAAAAATAAATGTGGTAAAGGTCACTCTGAAGATACCGTATCTAGTGGTTTAGAAGGCGCATGGACACAAGCACCTACTCGCTGGTCATCATTATACTTAAGCAACCTACTTAACTTTGAGTGGAAACAAACTCGCAGTCCTGCTGGCGCTATTCAGTGGATCCCAACAGATGAATCATTACATAAGTCAGTACCTGATGCGCACGTTAAGGGTAAATTTAACCCACCGGTAATGACCACTGCCGATTTAGCGTTAAAATTTGATCCTGAATATCGCAAAATTGCTGAACGCTTTTTAAATGACCCTAAAGAGTATCAACTAGCCTTTGCTAAAGCATGGTACAAATTAACTCATAGAGATATGGGACCACCACGTAACTTTTTAGGTAAAGAAGTACCAAAAGAAGACTTAATTTGGCAAGACCCTATTTCAGCAGAGACTAAATCAAACATTGATGCTGGTGCAGTAAAAGAGCTGAAAACTGCTATTTTAGACTCGAACCTAAGTGTACCTGAGTTAGTACGTGTGGCATGGGCATCGGCCGCTAGTTACCGTGATTCAGATATGCGCGGCGGAGCCAATGGCGCACGTATTGCGCTAGCACCACAAAAAGATTGGGCAGTAAATAATCCAGCAGAAACCGCAAAAGTACTTAAAGTATTAAAAGCGATTCAAGCTGACTTTAACGACAGCTTATTTAGTAAAAGCCAGGTATCGCTTGCTGATTTAATTGTGCTTGGTGGTAATGCAGCGATTGAAAAAGCAGCCAAAGATGCAGGCTACTCAGTAGACGTTCCGTTTAATGCTGGCCGTGGTGATGCTACACAAGCACAAACTGACGTTAATGCATTTAGCTTATTAGAGTTTCCTGCCGATGGTTTTAGAAACTATTTTGATGCAGAGAAAAGCTATAAATCACCAACTGAAATGCTGATTGATAAAGCGGATCAGCTTGACCTAACAGTTCCTGAAATGACTGTATTAGTTGGTGGCTTACGCTCACTTGATGCAAACTACAAAGGCACTGACTACGGCGTATTTACTGATAAGCCAGGTACACTAAATAACGATTTCTTCGTTAACTTATTAGATATGTCGACGGTATGGAAAAAATCGTCTGATGCTGGTATTTATCAAGGCTTTGATCGTCAGTCGGGTGAGCAAAAGTACACTGCTACTTCGGTTGATCTGATTTTTGGTTCAAATTCAGAACTACGTGCAGTTGCTGAGGTGTATGCCTTTGATACATCAAAACAAAAGTTTGTAGAAGACTTTGTTGCGGCATGGACTAAAGTAATGAATTTAGACCGTTAATAACCATTAAGTAATACAACCACAGCGCTGCAATTAATTGCAGCGCTTTTTTATTGTAAAGCTACTTTAAAGCAAGTACTCGATCACGTAAGTCATCGGCACTCACATTTTCAGACGCAACTGGCTCACCAATCGCTACGCTTACCAACGACCATTTGGGTCTAGGTAGTCGCCATTTAGTTTTTCGACTAAACATACTGCCCCATAATCCATCTAAATGAACAGGGATAACAGGCACAGGCGTGCGCTGAATTATTTTTTCAATGCCACGGCGAAATACATCAACCTCGCCATCACCGCTGAGCTTTCCTTCAGGAAAAATACCCACCAGCTCACCACGTTCCAGTGCTTGCGCAATGTCATCAAAAGCTTTATTAAACGCCTTAGGATTTGATTTTTGACTATCGATTGGAATGGCTTTGGCCATTTTAAATAACCAATTAAGTGCCGGTGAATAGTAAATAGGAGCAAATACAACAAACCGAATAGGCCTAGGTGACGCCGCTAAAATAAACATCCAATCAACAAAGCTAACATGATTACTTACCACCACCGCAGCTCCTTCATCGGGAATATTGAGCTGGCCTTTAGTGCGCACACGATACATACAAATCGCTAAAATATAGATAATAAAACGTAAGAAAAACTCCGGTACTTTGGTGTATATGTACAGCGATATTAGTAAATTAAGCCCTGCTAATAACAACAGTAATTGTGAAATATCCCAGTGTAATAGCGTTAAAGTAACAATACTTAAAACGGCGCTGCCAACCATAAACAATGCATTTAACACATTGTTAGCTGCAATTACTCGTGAACGGCTATCGGGGTGAGTACGCTGCTGAATGAGTGCATACAAAGGTACCGTATAAAACCCTGCGGCAATACCAATTCCTGCCATCCAAACAAAATGCCAGAGCATATCGCCGGTATTAATCACTTGTTCAAGAGTAAGCTGTAACTCACTCACTTGGTGATAAAATTCAATACCAGGCTCTTGGCTTAGTAAATATAAAAATAAGGTAATTAATAGTGCACCAAAAGGCACAATACCTAACTCAATACGTGAGCGCGATAGCTTTTCACACAATAAAGACCCCAATGCAATACTCAACGAAAACACCACTAAAGCAGCTGTCACCACCAACTCATCACCTCCCATTACATGTTTTACGTAATTAGGGAGCGCCGTTAGTATCACCGCACCAATAAGCCAAAACCAACTGATCCCTAATACTGACTTACCCACCGACTCGGTTTGTGCGTTAAGCGCATTAAAAACACTTTTGGTTGAAGTAATAGGGTTAATCGATACTTTTAAGTTAGCATTATTGGCTGCACTTTTAGGAATAAATCGACTGCTTAAAAAGCCAATAACTGCAAGGCTTACTATTGCGATACTGATATAAATAGGGCCCGCTGTTTGGGTTATATAATAGGTGCCAAATACGGTGCCCAATAAAATAGCGACAAAAGTGCCCGACTCCACCAGTCCATTCGCTTTAGTTAGCTCATTTGGGGCCACATGCTGCGGTAAAATAGAGTACTTAAGCGGCCCAAAAAAAGTGCTTTGTAAACCCATTAAAAATACAGTACCTAACATTAACCAAACCTGCTCGGTTAAAATCGATACTACACCCACCAGCATAATAGGAATTTCGCAAAACTTTACCATGCTGATCAGTTTTGATTTTTCCAACTTTTCTGCAATTTGCCCAGCCATGCCTGAAAATAGAAAAAACGGTAAAATAAATAATCCTGCCGCCAGATTAGAATAAAAGGCACCATCAGCTACCGTAGCAGCCTGAAAAATTAAAATAAGCAGGATTGATTGCTTATAAACATTGTCATTTAAAGCAGAGAAAAACTGCGTCACAAACAGAGGTAAAAACCGTTTACTACCCAGTAAAGCTCCTTGAAATTGTTGTTTATTTTCCTTCATTACGGTCTCTTAAAATTAGCTTCAGGGCTTAGATTACCACTGTGGAAAAGAAATACGAACCCACTTTTTAAGTACATGCTCAAACATATATTTAAATAAACAAAATAGCTAACCCAACAAAAATGACTAACAAATGAACAAAGCGACTAAATCTTGCGTATAAGCGTTTATGAGTTGTAAATAGAACATCTATGTTCTAAACCTAAAAGGTGACTAAAAAAGGAGCATCTTTATGCCAACTACAAACACAATAGATAAAGACACTAAATTCGCACGTTGTTTAGAGTGCAACAAAGTAAATACATTTGCCGCTTTTCACTGGCTTTCGTTAGCGTTTAAAGATATGGCGCGCGCGCCCATGTTAAGTTTAATTTACGGTTTAATCTTCACGCTTATTCCGGTAGCGATTGTTTACTCTGTTGTACTTACCGACAGCCACTTAGCTATTTTACCTGCAACCGTTGCTTTTGCTTTAATCGGTCCGGTATTCGCCGTTGGCCTATACGATGTAGCCTGGGAACTTGAAAAAGGCCACAAACCTACATTAAGCCATTCATTAAAATCAATGTTTCGTAACCCCGTAGGTGAATGGGGTTTTGCGGTATTACTCATGGTGATTATGATTATTTGGATGCGCCTAGCTGCAATTGTGCATGCATTATATCCAAACCATGTAAACCCCACCTTTGAAGAACTTTCTGCGTTTTTAACTATAGGCAGTATTATCGGCGGAATTTTGTTGGTCAGTGTGTTTTCAATCTCAGCATTTACCCCGCAAATTATGATGGAAAGACGTGTTGATATAATGACCGCAGTCGTTTCTTCAATCCACGCAGTCAAAGAAAACTTTGCAGCCATGGTTGTGTGGTCAATTTGTATATTCGTACTGGTAGCGCTGGGCTTTGCTGCAGGTGCCGCTGGATTCATTATTATTATGCCACTACTTAGTTACGCTAGTTGGCATGGATACATCGCAGTTATCAAAACTAAAACACCACGTGGCTATGAATAACACTTACCAGTAGTTTTAAGCACTTAATTAAATGCTTTTTGGCATTTAATTAAGTGTTGCCTCTTCTCCCTCAGTTTATAAAATACGTAAAAACCTTGATCTGAATAAGGTGCAAAGCTTAAAAATAACGCTAATATATGCTGATACACTGCAGATAATATAAAGGAATAAACATGAGTCAAAACGTTACAGACTTAATGACAGCTAACCCATTTTCGGTAAACATAAAAAGCACTTTGCATGACGCACACAATTTAATGAAAGAAAAAAACGTTCGTCATATTCCTGTTATTGACGAAGACGGCGCATTTGTCGGTATGCTTACCCAAAAAATAATGGTCGCCAAAGTTATGGGGATCATGGCAACGTTTGGTGCTAATGCATTACAACGCAAAGAAAAACTCACAAAAGTAGAAGATATTATGGTGAGTGATTTTATCAGTGTAACGCCAGAGCAGCCGCTATCAGATGTCGTTAAATTTTTTGTAGATAATCGCCACGGTTGCATGCCCGTTGTGAGCGAGCAAGGTCAGCTAGTAGGTATTTTAACGTCTTCTGATTTTGTGCGTTTAGCTGCAGCACTGCTCTCGTAAATCCCTTATTTAATAAAAACTGCATTTGGCTTCACTAAGTGCAGTTTTTATTCGCTTAAAAGATATATAAAATTAACAGCATAGATAGCTAAGTCACTAACAGCCTGCTATGGTAAACCCCCTGCTTTTAATGGTTATTACAAGGTAAGTTTTCATATGGCTAATCAATTAAATGTACTAGGAACTCGCTTACAACTTTGCTGTGGCAACGGTGGCTATACCCGAGAGGGATTTTGCTATGTACCAGATTCAGACTTTGGCAATCATAGTGTATGCGCCATTATGACCGACGAATTTTTGCAGTTTTCCAAGGCGCAAGGTAACGATTTAATTAGCCCTAATCCTTTGTATGATTTTGCTGGTTTAAAAGCTGGCGATAAGTGGTGTTTATGTGCGATTCGTTGGTATCATGCCATTGCTGCGAGCGTTGCTCCTCCTGTGGTACTTGAAGCGACAAACCAAAAAGCGCTCGACATTATTCCGCTTGAAGTATTAAAAGCACATCAATATTAAAAAACGCTATAGCGATTAAACCCTGAACTCTACTTTTCTTTTTGCCTAAATACCTTAGGCAAAAAGAGCCTTTAAAGTACTCCATTTTTAAATGTATTTTTTGCAGAATTTACAAAAAAAGTGCATGTTTTTCATACCCCTTTAAGCTAAATACTCCTTAAAGCTTTATTAAAAAAAATAAATCATCAAATTTCAGTAACTTACAATAAAAAATCTAACGGCATGCTCATTGCTTCTATTAGAACAGACGTGTTCGTTATCGCAATTAAAACACTCACTTGAGTTAAGCGAACACTATTTTGAAATAGTAGGAGGCATAATGAGTAACAGTAATAATGCAAACAAAGTCGCTGAATTTACCGCTCCCGGTGTAGAAAATGAATCAGCAAGTAAAGCAATATCTGTTCTAGAAGATCGCATGGTAGCGCTAATTGATTTACAGCTAACTTTAAAACATATTCATTGGAATGTAGTAGGTCCAAACTTTATTGGCGTACATGAAATGCTAGACCCACAAGTTGAAACCGTGCGTGAAATGACCGACACCATAGCAGAACGTATTGCCACTTTAGGCGGCGTGCCTGTTGGTACACCAAAATCAATTGTTGATCGTCGTACATGGGAAGATTACGCTATAGGCAAAGGTTTAGTAACTGAACACCTAGCTGCATTAGATAAAGTATATAACGGCGTTAACGGTGATCATCGTAAAGCTATTGAGTCACTCGGTGAGCTTGATCCGGTATCTGAAGATATGATCATTGCGCAACTTGCAGAGCTTGAGCAATACCAATGGTTTGTTCGCGCCCACATAGAGTCATCTACAGGCCAATTGAACAGTTAATATTTATGGTAAACGTTCAGTTTACGAAGCCCAGCAAGTTGCTGGGCTTTTTCATGCTTGTGATGTTTCATTCCATCATTAATTATCATTCAACTCTTTAGTTATTCTCCTTGAGCATATATGCACAACAATTAGGCTATTCGCCACTCTTTGACTACACTCAAATTAGGCTATTTCTTAAAAGAAGCATTTGTTGACGCAAATGAGTTTGCGTTAGTAATGCGTAAAATTAATTTGAGAATACAGGAGCTCTAATGAAATACACTCTACTAATCGTGTGTTTAATTGCACTCACAGGCTGTGATAAAGGAGTTGATTCTCCACGAGGTTTTAGCTTGCCAGAGGGGAATGCAGAACAAGGTAAAGCCGTGTTTTTAAAATATAAGTGCTTGGCATGTCACACCCTTGCAGGCGTTGAAGATAGCAGCGTAACAAAACATGACGATATTTCTATTAAGCTAGGAGGTAATAAAACCAAAATAATTTCTTATGCTGAGCTGGTCACGTCAGTGATCAACCCCTCACATCGGTTTTCTAGGCCTTATAGACCCGACGCCAGAAATGAAGATGGCAGCTCAAAAATGACGGTATTTAACGATACCATGACCGTATCTGAACTCACCGACTTAGTCACTTTTTTACAACCAAACTATAAACTTATTCCGTACCACAGAACTAATTACCAACTTTACTCTCACTACAAGTAAATATTGATAGCAAAAAAAACCGTTGCTAAACAACGGTTTTTTATGCGTTATATCTACTCGGCATTAACCATTTCTTCAAACTTCATACCGGTCAGCTTGGTCAGCACTTTAATCACATAAATAAAAATTCCAATCAGCATTATCATAGATGGAATCGCGATCACTGGATAACTCAATAGCGTCATTTCACCAAGTTGCTCGTTAAATTCCACGCTACCTGCTGGGCTAGTAACAATCCATTTAGCTAAGAGGTAATTCATCGTTGATGAAAACACAAAGGTCAGCGCTAATAAGTAATTAGCATTAGTAATCTTTTGTTTAAAGTTTTGCGTATTGCCGCGCTCATCAAGGGCATCGTAAATAGTGTCTAACTTAAATAAAAGTGAGTTTAATAAGAGCTTGGCTAGCAAGGGTTTACCAAAAAAGCCCGACATCAGCACGGTAAAACCAATGATTGCTGGTATAGCCGCTTCTTTAATTGCTAACCACTCAACATTAAGCTCAAACAGCGCAATACCACCGGTAAGCAAAGTACTTAAAAAGCCCAAAAGTGAAATAAAATTTAATGAGCCCGCTTTTATAAAATCATAAATACCGTAACTAATAGGGAATATAAGCGCCACAATTAAGCCAATCACGCTGCCTAAATATTCAGGCCCTGAAAATTTCATTAAAATGACTGAAGGTATGATGATATTAAATACGATTTCGATAAGCGGATTATTCTTTTTACGCTTATTTATAGCTTGATTATCACTGGTCATTTTTAATTCCAAAAAAATATTACTGCTGCCATTAGGGTCTGTTGACCTTTGCGGATTAAAATTTGTTCAAACTAGGGGCTGTTTAATCGCGGCGCGAGGTTTGTAACCTAGTGGGCTAAGTAAAAACCGAGCAACAAAGAGTAAATCGCCCCTAGGCAGAACCCTTCGGGCAGCGCCTGTTTGGCATTGATGCTGCGTTATCGCCTATTTATGGGGAATAACCACACCACATATGCGCTGCCTTGCCTAAATACCAAACAGACTGCTGCAAATTTAACCTTAAAAGGTCAACAGACCCTAACTTCCTCTCTAAAGAGTAAGTAATGCTTAAAATTATCTTTAAGCATAATACCTGCAATACACTCGCTATTCTAGCATTGCACTCACCCGCCCGATTTTTAGGTCGCTATTTTATCCAAAGCTATTTTTATTAATAAATAATTTATCGGACACTCTATATTCTTACGTTACGTGATCATTATTACAGAACACATTTTTTACAGCTTGGAAAACCTTCATGCTTGCTCTAGTATCTAGTTGTCTTAGCTCAATAATTTGCATTTAAATGAAATCATTTCCATCACTATATTTTGCCAATTTATTTTTAATTATTGGTACCGGCTTACTTACAACCTATTTAGCCCTGTATTTAGGTAAACAAGGCACGTCTACGTTTTGGATAGGCCTAATGACCTCGTGTTATTACCTTGGCTTATTACTGGGTTCAAAGCTTGGTTACCATTTAATTAAATCGGTGGGTCACATCAGAACATTTGCCGCTAGTACCGCTGCAGTGACAGCCTGTGTGGCCGCACACGGAGTAAGCGACAATCTATATATTTGGTTAGGCCTTAGGCTTTTTGTTGGCTTAGGGATGATGTGTAATTACATGGTGCTAGAAAGCTGGCTAAACGAACAATCAGCGCCTGAGTCTCGCGGGCGAGTCTTCTCTTTTTATATGATCACCTCTTACTTAGGGATGATTTTAGGCCAACTAGCGCTCGCACAATTTCCTGAGCTAGGGTATGCACCGCTATTTTTAGTCTGCATGGCGTTGGCTATCGGTATTATTCCAATTTCTATCACTCGTAGAATTCACCCAAAACCGTTAAAGCCGATAAAAATGAGCCTGTTTGATTACGCTAAAAAAGTGCCACAGTCGCTTACTGCGGTGCACTTTGCAGGCATTATCAATGGTAGTTTTTATGGCCTAGCGCCTATATTTGCTAAGCTATCTGGCTTTGGTGCCGCAGAAATTGCTATTTTTATGTCAGTGACTATTTTTGCTGGTTTGCTAGCCCAGTGGCCAATGGGGATGCTCTCTGATCGCATTCGTCGTAGCGTATTAATTCGAACTAATGCAGCAGCTATCGGTGTTGTAAGTTTGGCATTGTTTTTATTGCCTACTTCACAACTAACAGCTTACATACTCACTTTTATCTTTGGTTTATTTGCGTTTACTTTATATCCGCTTTGTTCGGCGCTAGCTAATTCGCGTGTTGAGGACGAAGAGCGCGTAGGCGTATCATCTGCATTATTAGTCGCTTTTGGCGCCGGTGCAGCAATAGGCTCAACACTTAACGCACAGCTGATGACCTACTTTGGTCACCAAGCATTGTATGCGTCAATTTCGCTATTAACCGTGGCTATGTACTTACTACTAACCTTTATTAACTCTAAACAAAAAGTTGAACAGCCAGAACCCAGTGATTATGTGGTCGGTACATCCGATGTTACAAACTCGCCACTGGCCGCTACGATGGATCCGCGCATTGAAGAAACCACCGCGCAAGATCAAATGCTGGTTGTAGATGAAGAAGAAGATGATGAATTTTTTGAGCATCCCCAAGGGGAGCTGTTTAAAGATCTTCACGAAGATGACGTGAAAAATTAAGTTTCCATTCAAAGCATTAATAATGCATAACAAAAAAGGGGAGCCTCCCCTCTTTTTTGTTATTTTTACTACTTAATACATTACTGGCTTATCTGTGGCTTAAGATCGTTTAAATCTAAATGGATAGTCATTTCAAA
Source organism: Pseudoalteromonas sp. Scap25 (assembly GCF_013394125.1). Lineage (GTDB taxonomy): Bacteria > Pseudomonadota > Gammaproteobacteria > Enterobacterales > Alteromonadaceae > Pseudoalteromonas. Next base: position 2,717,351 of record NZ_CP041327.1, read on the forward strand.
ATTCTCAGGCTGTACAGCAACATCACTCAAACCTGTTCTTGCAAAATAATCTTCAAAGTCTTGCTGATATTTAGCCGAAAACTGCGAATACGCGGTAATAAACAAACTTAGCTTTTTAGCTATTATTGGGTAGGTAGCGGCAAGTTCCCGCAGTTTTTCAGGTTCAGCAAAGGCAAATTCAGCATAAATATTAAAGTCGTTCTCAACATTAGTTTTACCATATCTAGATAAAAATCCATTTTCATAATCAGGCCCTATATTTCTATCTTGCGTTAAAGCCTCATAGTTCGAGGATACAGGCTTCCACTCTTTTGGCAGCAAAGCTTGCCATGCAAAAATAACGAAAGGTGAACGCATATAAACCAACGAGCTTAATTCATGATGAACCCCTTTCAACGAATTTTCGAAATTAAAATTCGTGCCATTCCATCCTGAGAGATTAACTAGAATTATGGAGTTGCTTGAGTATGTCCCACCCGCTTCAGCTCCTTCCATAAGCATAGGACCAGAGAGATAAATAGCGTCAATTACTTCAGCAACAAACCCTTGAGGGTATGTCGTTAATGCGGCCTCAATACCATCAAGTGACTCAGAAGCATCTGCAAGCGTAGTCATTTCCATTTCAAGAATTGGAGCCTCTCCATCACTTACTGTAAATTGCTCTGGGAAAAATAAACGGGGTTCACCAGCTTGAATGTCTACTTGGTATGTTTTGGATAAACGGTTTGCTTGCTCTGTTTCACTTTCTAAATATGAACACGCACTAACTAATAACAAAAAAACGAACACTAATTTTTTCATTTATAAAATCCCTTCTAATGAGCATGCCTGAATGTCGCCGCTGGCACTATTGAAGTAGTAAATCGAACAACAGCAGGTAGAGTAGCAGGTATAACAACAGCCCTAGCAGACCCCCATAAAACAACACCTCTTGCAGTCATACCTGCAGCAGCAGCAAAACTAGCAGGATCGTCCGCAACTCCCGCACCAAAAGTAACGTAATCCTCTACTAATGTACCTATGACGATTAATGTCGCCCCAGCAAATAAACCTATAGCTAAAGGTTTATCCCATGCACTGCTATTGTCGGAGTTCTCTCTTGCACTTTTTCCATTAGACCCCGTAAAAGTTACCTCTAAAATAAATGATACTTTTTCAGCCAAATAATTAAACTGATTAATTTTTCCTTTTAACTGAGGGAGATGGACTTCATACTTCAACTTTAGAAGGGGAGAGTTTGAACTTACCTCAACGCCTACAGACGTAGTTGGCAAATTAGGATTTGTACTTTTAGAAATAATATTTGTACCAAGAGTTAATTTTTTTGTTTTTTCGTCGAAAGCTAACTTTGTGTCACTAATTAATGCCCCAAAAGCTTTATTGGCTTGAGATGTAACTGTAGCCTCTAACTTTCTATCATTTATTACATAATTAATAGGAAATTTATCAACACTAGACAACGTAATGTTACCTGTCATCTTAATTTCCACAATAGCATTAGGGATTATAATAGGAGGTTGTCTGATATCATCTAGTTTATAACTTAATGACATTGGTGCTGTAATTTTATTAGGTCGTTTATCTAAAGAGTTTTTGGGAGTGCTGAATACTCTTGCATTTTGTCTAGCCTCAACTTTAGAGTGCTCTAAAGAAGGTATCAATATTTTTTGACCTGGGTAGATAAGATCAGGATTTACTATCGGTTTGTTAGTAATGGCTACCACTTCTTTTCGATTATTGAATTTCCATAATCGTGGCCACTCCATTGGTGAGCCTAAATACTTAGAAGATATATCCCATAATGTATCACCTTTTTTTACAATATATTCCTTTACCATGTTCATTCCTTTTTATGTGTAAGTTCCTTTATTGGGACAAATATACTGGCGCTACTCAAACTTGTCAATTTCATCTACCTAGAGTAAATAAAATAGAAAATAACAGGCAAAACTTAAAATAACTACATTCTTTTTAGCCAACCCAAAATAAAAAAATCAAGAGACCTTTTATATAGGTAAAATACTCCCCCTGTATTTTTAATAAAATTTTAAAACGATTTCACCCCTTTTCTATTTGCCAGCCGTTATAGCTCTGAAACAACATAATAAGTTAATTTGGAGCGGCTTATGCACACACTTGAATTTCCTAAAAACCCCATGTTCAAAACATCAACAGCTGTTCTTGGCGGTGCTGTGATGACCTTTATTGCATTCGCCTTTATGCAGTACTTAATTAGTGGCGAACAAAGAGCACCTATAAAATTGGGTGATGATATTACTGTTGAGATTTTTCAAGCACCAGAAGATAAACAAACCACGCATATTAAAAGAATACCGCCACCACCCACACCTAAAGTGCCGCCTAAAGCACCACCACGTGTAACACCTAGTAATGAGCCAATAACAGCAATAAGCACAGCACCACCCATAGTAATTGACGGATTTGGTAACGATATGAAGCAAACACTGACCCGCCCTACGGGAGATGCTTCACCCATTGTGCGCATAAATCCAAAGTACCCAACTAGCGCAGCTCGTGATGGTATAGAAGGCTGGGTGCAACTTAGCTTTAATATTTCACCCACTGGTGAAGTGATTGATGCCACGGTAGTAAATGCCGAACCAAAACGCATATTTGATCGCGAAGCGCTTCGCGCAATTAAACGCTGGAAATATCGCCCAAAAGTAATTGAAGGTGTGGCACAATTACAAACAGGTCAAACCGTACAGCTTGATTTTAAATTAGACAGTTCGCAGTAAAGGAATAAGCGCCTATGCTATTGAGTATTAAGTCATGGTTATTTGAAGCGCCAAGCAAAGACTGCATGGCGCGGTATGCAAAAAGTGGCGACAACCGCCACTTAGAGCAGCTTATTGCCTTATACAGTAACGATTTATATCACTACCTAGTTACCCAGTCTAATACACATTTAGCATACGACGTAAGCCAACAAACATGGCTAAAGGTTATTGAAAAGCGCCACCTTTACCAAGCACAAACCACGCCCAAAGCCTGGTTATTTAAACTCGCACGCAACACCCTAATAGACGAATACCGCAAACAGCAACACTTTGTCGAGCTTGACGAAAACAACCAACTGCCTGCGCAAAATAACAATCAAAGTGAATTAACAAGCAGTGACTCACACATAGGCGACACACACATAAGTTATGAAGCGTTTAATGCTGCGCTCAAGCAACTTAGTTTTGTGCAACGCGAAGCCATCACCTTACAACAAGAAGGCTTTAGCCTTACCGACATAGAGCTTATAACGCAAAGCAACGCCCAAACCATAAAAACAAGGCTACGCTACGCCAAACAAAACCTAAAACAATTATTAGGAGATTATAATGAACAAGCCTGATGAGCAGTTTAATGAAAAGCTCACACAACATTATAACGAGCGTAAAGCACGCACCAGACTTTCGCACGCTCAGCAACAGGCGTTAAAACATAGCGTAATCCAAAAACAACCTAAAAAGCTTGGCTTTGCCCTGCAACTCACAAGCCTTACCTGCGCACTGGGCTTACTGGCTTTTATAGTTCTCGACAGTAACAACGTGATAAATACTGCCCCTAAAACCGTATTAAACACCATAGACATACACGACTACTCGTTTATAACAACGCATGAAATAGATCAAACAGGTAACTACGCTAGTACCATAACGCAACAAAAACGAGCGCTCGACACCCAACTAGCAAACGACTTACGCCGCCATCAACAACACCATATAGAATACGGCACGCTCGTAAAGGTCGACAACGACTGGTACATAGCCAGCTGTAATGACGAGGTACTGGTACAAATTAAGCAGTCACTGCTCAGTGATTTAAAAGGAAAGCATGCAGTAGAAAGTAATATAAATACGGGTGATATGCTCGCTATGGCGCATAACGGCAAAGGGCAGATTATTGCTCTTAAACATGCCGAGGATGGGGTGAGACAGTGTGGGGCTTAGGTTGTTTTTAGCATGGTGGTAATTTAAATAAGTAATTACCACCGAGAACACAGAGGCGCTTCGCGCTGCACAGAGATAGTTAACTATCGCCCATGTAATCTAATGGTGAAGAAAGCTCTATAAAATCACGGTAGTGCTCTTTAGTAATTTCTTCATAGCCATCTTTTATGTAAATGTAACTTAACCACAAGAGTGTAATATTGCCTACCCTAGGCTTTCTGACATCAGCATTTGCTAAGTTTTGTTCAGCGCTATGAAGTGCTGTTACGTTCTCACTACTTGAACTAAACATTAGAGTCACAGAATTTGTTGTATTATTAAATACTCTGCAAAAGATACTATCTATAAATTCAGTTAGTTTTATAGAGTAATTCCCAGTAGCAAAATTATTATTTCTACTTGTCATTTGACCTAAGTAAAATGAATTTGTGTAAGATAATGGTTCAATAAAATATTTTATCTCTGCTAGTTGTTGTACGCCTTGAATGCTCTGTTTTAAAAAATTATTTAAGCTTATATTTCGTACTTCGCCTTTATGGTTTTTTCCATCTCGTTTAAACCTTCCAGTAATTATCTCTTCATAAAGTGAGTGGTCTTTTTCATAGATACAAAACAAAACAGCGAGCACAAGTACATCAACTTTTTTACCACTTGGTAAATTTGCAATAATAGCTGTCATTCGTTCAGTAATTTGAATAGCTGTTCTTGCTGATACCTGAAAGGCGTCTAATACAATAGAAATATTGGCTAAAGCAGTTTCGTGGGTTTGTGCGCGGGGGAGTAACTCAATATTTTTACTTTCTAAATACGCCGTTTCAAATTTAGTTGTATCACTGTGTACAAATAAAAAGTCTTTTAATACAGGTCGTTTTAAGCTGTAACGGCTATTAAAAAAGCGACCTAAATAAACGTTTGCATCAAAGCCTTCACCATAAATTGATTTGATTGTATGTTGAAGTTGCTCAGTATCTGTTGCAACAACAAACACAATGCCTTTAACATCAAAAATATGTTTAATCGTCTCTAACATTTCTACCGCATAACTTGGGCGACAGCGATCTAATTCATCAATAAAAATAAATATGGGTAGCGACTTACCTTCCTGCTTTTCAAACTTACTTACCCAGTCTGCTAACTTGGATTTGATTACTTCGATGCTTTTATTCTTTGCTTCATGATCTTTAATCAAATTTTGTGCAAGCGCTTTTACTGCTGGTGAAAAGTCGCTACCAGTTAACTTGTTAGAATTTTGCTTTTGATCATCTTCAATTTCTTCATCAGAGAATAGTAATGTGTGTAACTCATCTAAATCTATGCCTGATATTTTTTTAGTTAGGCCTTGTGCAATAGCAGGTGCAACAGCCTTAAACATCGAAACTGCACTTTTAGGAATAGTTATATTAAACTTAGCCTGACGTTGAAGCTGTTTGATGATACCTGCAATTACAGTTAAAAATGGGTCGTCTGAATAGTCTTGCTGCCATGCATCAATATATACAACAGGAAAATCTACTATTAATTCTCGTGACCAACGCTTAAGAAAATAGGTTTTACCTGCCCCCCATTCAGCATTGAGATTTAATACATAGTTTTTCTTTTGCTCATCATCAGGCCTACTTTTGTCAAAACCTTCTTGAACCAATAGCCTTGATAAGAATGTGGCATAACGAGCACGATCTAATTTATCAGCAGGAAAATACTCCCCCAGTGAACGGTTGGTTGGCTTGTTCCAGTTGAAGCCTTTAATATCGTGCATTTAATTTCCCTTTAAACCATTCTTTTTCATATAGTGCCATACTACATTCAATAAACGTAACCTATTAATAAAAAGCTATTATTATTTATCTCTGTGTAGCACGTAGCGCCTCGGTGTTCTCGGTGGTGATCAATCTTAAACAAAAAAGCCTGCAGATTTGCAGGCTTTAAACTCACTCACTTTGTTGGGTTTCGCTACGCTCTACCCAACCTACAAAACAATTAAGCTCGTTACTAAGTAAGCAACAAACGTTAGGCCGCCGCCCACTAACGCATACGGTAATTGGGTTTTAACGTGGGTGAGTAAATCACAACCCGAGGCGATGGCTGATACTGCGCTGGTGTCGGATATAGGGGAACAATGATCGCCAAATATCCCGCCACCTAAAATAGCGCCTACCACCAGCGATGGCGGTAAACCAAGCGCTTGAATAAGCGGTACGCCAATAGGGATGAGGATGGCAAACGTGCCCCACGATGTACCCGTAGTAAACGACATAACCGCACCGGTTAAAAACAGTACTGGCACTATTAAATATATTGGTAAGTAATCGCCAACCAAAGATGCCACAAACACGCCTGTGCCTAGCTCTTTTAAGCTTGCGCCCAAGGTCAGCGAGAGCAATACAATACTTACCAGTGGGAGTAATTCGCCCATGCCTTTAAAGCCGGTATCAACAAGTTGGTGGTGGGTAAACTGGCGCGATCCAATCATTAAACAATAGGCTACAACAATAGCTAAAACGGTGGCGTACAATACTGATTTTGAACCGCTGCCCTCGGCAAGTACGCCGTTACCGGTATAAAACATAAAACCGACCATGCTCACAATCAGCGTAAGTAATGGCACCAACATAAAGCGTGCTTTAGAGCCTTTTACTTCTTCTTTTAGCTCGGTTGTTTGTAGCTCTAGTTTTTGCTCGGCTACTTTCATTGGGCCATGTACTTTATCGAACGCAATGGTATAAAAAACAATAACCAGAGTGATTATGGCGTAAAAGTTATAGCCTACACTGCCCCACAGCACCGATACGGCCGACTCGCCTAATTCGTAATTACCTAACAAGCCCAGTACAAATGCACCCCAGCCGTTTAGTAATATTAAAATACATACAGGGGCGCTGGTGCTATCGATTATATAAGCTAAACGCGCGCGGCTCATTTTAAATTTATCGAACAGGCCGCGAGATAAAATACCCGAGGTAAGCACACTTAAGTTTGACTCTATAAATACCGCAACGCCGGTAAACATAGTTAAAAAGCCCACTTGGCGCTTACTTTTAGCAACGCCTTTGTTCATCAGCAAATTAACAGTAGCAGCAACACCGCCAGATTCGCGAATATAGGCAAGTAAGGCGCCTATTAAAATACTAAAGATGAGTATACGGGTATTACCAGGAGAACTGGCCACAGCAACTATGCGCTCAATGCTATTTAAAAACGTAGTAAATACGCTATTTCCTTCACCTTGTAATGCGAGTAAAAATTCCGATGAAATTACCGCAACAAGCAGCGCCATAATGACTTCTTTGCGCCAAAACACAATAATAATGGCAATCAGCGGTGGCAAAATAGAATACCAATGCATAAACAAACCTTTTTAATTTTTATAATAAACGCGGCTTTAACAGCCTTGGTTAGTTAATAGTAAGCAGTTAACTTAATAGATTTACACCATTAAGTCACTCACTGAGTTTACTGATTTAACAGCGCCTCATAAATTAATGAAACAATAGAACCATATTGAGCTGTTTCAAAGTTTTTACCTACAAACTGATAACGTTTTTCACTACCTTTAATTGGTGAATGGCGTGCATTGGTAAGTAAAACAATAGCTAAATCGTAAGCGGGATCAATCACAGTTACTGTGCCAGTCCAACCTGTGTGTCCATAAGCTTGTGGGCTGGCATATGGGCCAAAGTGCCAGCGCCGCGCTTGATTATTTCCTGCAAGACGAAAACCTAAGCCGTAGGTTTCATCGGTACTTTGTGGGGTTAAAAACTGCGCCAAACTACTGGCATTAAAAATTTGCTTATCGCCGTAACCGCCCTTGTTGAGCAACACTTGGCATAAAACGGCTAAATCGGGGGCATTACTAAATAGTCCTGCATGGCCTGCTACACCATCAAGTGAATAAAAAGCACGCTCATCATGTACCTGCCCTTGCAGTACATTGGTGCGAATATTATCAAAATGAATACGGCCATCGCGGGTATTTCCACTTAGCTCCGTGGCGGCAAACTGCTGACGATTAAAGCCTTTTTTAAGCGGGTTAAATAAAGTGTTGTTAAGCTTTAAAGGCGCGTAAATATGCTGCTCTAGGTATTCGTCGAGCGGTTGGCCGCTAATACGCTCAATTAAAACTCCTAAAATCATGTAATCAATATCAGAGTAAACATGCTGAGCGCTTGGCTCACTGGCTAGTGGTACGCTGGTAAGTAGTAATTGTTTAGTGGTGTCGCTGGCTTGTGAAAAAAAAGCTTCGCCATAGCGGGTGTCTTTTCGATGAAAGTCGAACACAGGCGGATAACCGGCTTTATGAGTGAGTAAGTCTTTAACTTGGCGCAGCTCTCGTCCATCGCCTTGGTATTCTGTTAGGTAATCACTCACTCTGTTATTTATGTTTAATTGCCCTTCGCTTACTAGTTTCATTAACGCAAAGTTAGTAGCAAATATTTTTGTGTTTGAGGCTAAATCAAAGAGTGTATTTGTTTGCATGGGCTCTGGGCGTAACAACATTAAGTCATTTTGCTGATATTGCTTGGCATCACCATAAGCGGTTAATTTTAATATCTTACCCGCTTTAATTATCGCTAATACCGCACCAGGAAAGCCCGCACTTACATCTTTTTCTATTAGCTTATCTACCGCACTAAAATCAATGGTTTTAGCCACTGAGCTATTTAGAGTAGCAAAGGCAAATCGCAGAGTTAAACTACCGTTAGCTGGTTGAATGTTATCAACCTTAAAAGTATTAACTCCGTTGTGAGTGTACTGCCCTAAATTAAAGGCATACTCAGTATTTTTTTGCAGGGTATCAAGCGCTAACTTTTTATTATTAATATAAATATCGGCACTTAAGGCACTTTCATTTTGTAGTAATAATTGCCCTCGCCCTTTATATGCTTTAAAGGTCCCACGATTATTTACATATTCTCGGCTACTGGGGTTGGACTCAGGAAAGGTAGCAATAACTTGCGCATTAGCGAGGCTCTGTATTTGATTAGGAATAAACGGGCGCTGAGATTTAATTGCACTGCTTGCGCCACTGCAACCGGTAATAATAAAGCAAAGCGTAATTGTCAGTGCGTTAAAAAAAGTACGCTTTGCTAACACGGAAAAATTTAAATACACACTCATTCCTTTATTGGTAGAGCAAATAAGGCGCTCTTTGCTGTTTAAATTGCTCAAGCCCCGCTTGCCAACTTTGCTTAATTTCCTCAGCTGTTCGCCTCGCTTCTATGGCAAGTCTGAGCTGATCAGTTCCTGCGAGTTTATCCATAAAATCGGCACGTTCAAAAAACACCTGCTTAGCCTGAGTCAGTTGCTGGTAAACATTAATTAAATAATTTAAGTTTAAGCCTGTGATATTACTATGGCGTAAATCAATCCCTTTCACCATTTGGTCTTTAAATTTAGGATTAAGCGCTGCGCCTTTTATTGAACGCGGAGTAAAGCTAAAGTCCCCAAGTGCTACTGGTGAATAACCAATAACCTGAAATGCAAAGTCAGTTCCTCTACCTATGCTAACAGGGGTTGCTTCAAAAAAGCACAACGACGGATACAGCGCTATTGATTGATCGTTGGGTAAATTAGGGCTTGGTTTTACCGGCAAACTGTATGGCGTTGTGCGGGTGTAGCCTGCAACAGGGATCACGCTCAGTTGTAAATTAGCAGCTTGATTGATCCAGCCCTCGCCTTTGATCATTTTAGCAAGCTCGCCTACCGTCATGCCGTGCAGCACGGGTATTGGGTGCATGCCTACAAACGACTTAAAGTCGCGCTCAAGTATTGGCCCATCAACGTAAGCAATATTGGGGTTTGGCCTATCAAACACAATAAACTCAATATCTTGCTCGGCTGCGGCTTCCATCATGTAATGCATAGAGCTTATGTAGGTATAAAAGCGCACGCCTACATCTTGAATATCAAAAATAATAACATCTACATTGCTAAGAGCTTCGATACTTGGTTTTTTGTTTTTGCCATAAATAGATATAAGCGGGATACCAGTTTTGCTATCAACGGCGTTTTTAACATGCGCTCCCGCGTCATGATCGCCTCGAAAGCCATGCTCAGGTGCAAAAATTTTAGTAATATTGATGTTTTTAGCCAGCAAGCTATCAACTAAATGCGTTTGCCCCACTACAGAAGTTTGATTAACCACCAGCCCTACACGCTTATTTTTTAATTGCGGTAAATAATGTGCGAACTGCGCAGCGCCAACCACAGCTAAGTTTTGCGCTTCGCTTTGCTTCGCATTCACATTAAATAAGCTGCTAAATAATAATACAAAGGTGATAAATACGGCTTTAAACATACAGCAAGATCCTTTTAAACAAGGTGTTTAAAATACCACACCTTAAGTTAAAGAGCAGTGAATGGTTTTAAGTGGATACGTAACTAATTAGAAGCTGCGCTTCTCACGCGAACACGTTCTGCGTCTACGCTGAAATTTTTAACAGGGGTGTTTGTTTGGCTTAACTGAAAGCTAAAAGCTAAAAACCTTCTCAAATTTCAGGCACAAAAAAACCGACTTAATGTCGGCTTATGTATGAAAGTGGTGGGCGCAGGACGTATCTTGTAAGAGTGAACCTCTGACAGTCTGGTTCGTAGCTAGCTACTTTGCCATATTCACTTTATTTTAGGCACAAAAAAACCGACTTAATGTCGGCTTATGTATGAAAGTGCTGGGCGCAGGACGTATTTTGTAAGAGTGAACCTCTGACCGTCTGGTTCGTAGCTAGCTACTTTCCCATATTCACTTTATTTTAGGCACAAAAAAACCGACTCAATGTCGGCTTATGTATGAAAGTGGTGGGCGCAGGAGGATTCGAACCTCCGACCGCCTGGTTCGTAGCCAGGTACTCTATCCAGCTGAGCTATGCGCCCACTTTCATATTTACTTATTTATACTCTAAGTGAGAGTTGAAAGTGGTGGGCGCAGGAGGATTCGAACCTCCGACCGCCTGGTTCGTAGCCAGGTACTCTATCCAGCTGAGCTATGCGCCCACTTTCATTTTTGCTTGTTTTAACTCTAAGCAGAGTGTGTAAAGAGTGGTGGGCGCAGGAGGATTCGAACCTCCGACCGCCTGGTTCGTAGCCAGGTACTCTATCCAGCTGAGCTATGCGCCCATCTTTACGTTTACAAGATTTCGCCATTTAAAAAATGGTGGAGAGGGAGGGATTCGAACCCTCGATAGAGCTACAAACTCTATACTCCCTTAGCAGGGGAGCTCCTTCGGCCACTCGGACACCTCTCCGTCTTGTGGGGCGTATAATAAAGATTTCAGAAAATATGTCAAACACTTTTCTGACAAAAGTGACTATATGGCTATAGATTGCACACATGTCTGGTTTTAAAGTGTAATTAGTTTGAAAATTAATCAGGTTAGGTATTTGGAGTGCTTGAGTTTACACCCATCACTGGCACTAGTTCATCCGTAAGTTCAGCAAGATATTGCTCTTGGTAGCCCAATTTTTGAAACTCAGCAATACACGCGCGGTAATAAGCTTGTCGCTGTTGCTCTGTGGTGCTCTCATCGGGTAAAGACTCTACTCGTTTAGCTTTCATATTATTTATCTAAGTCCTTTAGAAATTTTTATTTTTACGACTAATAATGACCGTGTACAAATTTCGGCCATATTTTAGCTAAAAAATTCACATAAATACAACATAATGTTTAAAAAACAATCATACCAAAAAGTTATAGCACTGCTTTAATGTTGCTAAGCAGTGAGGCAACTTTATGATAATGAAACTGAATTAAAGGTTAATATCCCTTTGTACTTACATTTTATTATCAGTGTAGTACTTATTAATTAAAAGCCCTAATATAAAGTTTAGGCAATGTCTCACAAACAATAAGGCAAAAAAAACGCCGCTAATTAGCGGCGTTAATAATTTTATAGTTTATTCCTTCAAGCTTAGTCAGCTTGTGGGCGCATGTGCGGGAATAAAATAACATCTTTGATAGTTGATGAGTCAGTAAATAGCATCACTAAACGGTCAATACCAATGCCCTCACCTGCCGTTGGTGGTAAACCATACTCAAGTGCGCGAATGTAGTCTTCGTCATAATGCATTGCTTCATCATCACCAGCGTCTTTCTCTTCAACCTGACGAGTAAAACGCTCAGCTTGATCTTGTGCATCGTTAAGCTCTGAGAAACCATTTGCAAGCTCACGGCCACCAACAAAGAATTCAAAACGGTCAGTTACAAATGGATTTTCGTCGTTACGACGTGCAAGTGGAGATACTTCCCACGGGTAGCCTGTGATAAATGTAGGTTGGATAAGCATATGCTCAGCCGTTTCTTCAAATATTTCACATAAGAACTTACCTGGGCCCCATACGCAGTTTTCAGGAATTTTAACGTGTACTTGTTTAGCGTACGCTTTTAATTCTTCAAAGTGGTTTTCTGGGTCGTTAAATACCGCAGCATCAAACTCTGGGTTATATTTTAAGATAGCATCTGCCATGCTTAAACGCGTGAACGGTTGACCAAAGTCATACTCTACTGAATCAACAACGTCGCCGTTTTCATCTTTAGTGGTGTTAACCACAATTGGGCTGCCCAGTACATTAGTTGCAACTGTACGTAACATGTCTTCGGTGATGTTCATTAAATCAATGTAGTCAGCGTACGCTTGGTAGAACTCAATCATAGTGAATTCTGGGTTGTGGCGTGTCGATAACCCTTCGTTACGGAAGTTACGGTTAATTTCGAATACGCGGTCAAAACCACCTACCACTAAACGCTTTAAGTAAAGCTCTGGTGCAATACGCAAGTACATATCGATATCAAGCGCATTATGATGCGTTACAAACGGACGTGCCGTCGCGCCACCAGGAATAACCTGTAGCATTGGCGTTTCTACTTCCATAAAATCGCGGTCAGCTAAAAAGCGACGAATGCCTTCAACTACTTGTGAGCGAATGCGGAATGTTTCACGCGTTGCTTCGTTAGTAATTAAATCAACATAACGTTGACGGTATTTAGTTTCTTGATCTGATAAGCCATGGAATTTTTCTGGTAGTGGACGAAGTGACTTAGTCAGCAGTTCGTACTCTGTCATTTCTACGTATAAATCGCCTTTACCTGATTTGTTCAGCGCGCCTTTAACACCAATAATATCGCCAATATCAAGCTGACCATATTTTGCTTTTAAATCTTTTTGAACGTCTTTTGAGGCATATGCTTGTACACGGCCTTTCATGTCTTGAATAGACATAAATGGACCACGTTTAGCAAGAATACGACCTGCTATCGATACTACGTGCTGTAATTCGATTAGCTCTTCTTTACTCTTATCACCAAACTCAGCCTGCAAATCTGCCGTGTAATGCTCACGACGGAATTGGTTTGGATGACCGTTGGCTGGGCAATTTTCGCGAATAGCGTCTAATTTGCCGCGACGCTCAGCGATTAACTTATTTTCGTCTTGGATTTGATCAGTCATTTTTTAGCTCTTTTTTAGCTTGGTGGTTATAAACCAGATTTTAAGCTGGCTTCAATAAATTTATCTAGGTCGCCATCGAGTACCGCTTGAGTGTTACGGTTTTCAACGCCAGTACGTAAATCTTTAATACGCGAGTCATCAAGTACGTATGAACGAATTTGACTTCCCCAGCCAATATCAGACTTGTTGTCTTCTTGGCTTTGCTTTTCAGCATTTTGCTGCTGTAGCTCAAGCTCAAATAATTTCGCTTTTAACTGCTTCATTGCTTGGGCTTTATTTTTATGTTGTGAACGCTCGTTTTGACATTGCACCACGGTATTAGTTGGTACGTGAGTAATACGTACCGCCGATTCGGTGGTATTTACGTGCTGACCACCCGCGCCTGATGCACGGTAAACGTCTATACGTAAGTCAGACGGATTAATATCAATCTCAATGTTGTCATCAACTTCTGGGTAAACAAACGCAGATGCAAACGAGGTATGACGACGGCCACTTGAATCAAATGGGCTTTTACGAACTAGGCGGTGTACGCCTGTTTCAGTGCGTAACCAACCATAAGCGTATTCGCCAGAAAAACGTACCGTTGCACCTTTAATACCAGCAACATCACCATCGGTCGCTTCAACTAGCTCTACTTTAAAGCCTTTTGCTTCACCCCAGCGTAAGTACATACGCAGTAAAATATTACACCAGTCTTGTGCTTCTGTACCGCCAGAGCCTGATTGTAAATCAAGGTAGGCATCGTTTGAATCGTGAGAGCCTGAAAACATACGACGAAACTCAAGCCCTTCAAGCTGCTGGTTTAAATCAGCTAGTTCGCTTTGTGCTTCATCAAAGGTGTCTTGATCTTCGGCTTCAACAGCAAGCTCGACTAAACCTTCAACATCGTCAGTACCAGCAACAAGGTTATCGATTGTTTCAACCACGGCTTCTAGTGCTGACTTTTCACGACCAAGGGCTTGTGCGCGCTCAGGCTCATTCCATACGGCTGAATCTTCAAGTTCGGCGTTAACTTCTTCTAAACGTTCTTGTTTAAGAGCGTAGTCAAAGGTACCCCCGAAGCAGTTCAGTACGTTCGCGAATTTCCTTGATTTGATTAATCACAGGATTCACTTCAAACATGTACATTACTCCAAAATGGCTAGGTTATTGCGCACTTAAAAAAGAGACCGAGCGCAATTAAAAATCATTAAATAATAAAAACGCCCGATTTTAACAAAAAACCGCGCGTTTTATTAGCCTTTTATGCATGGTTTGAAGATATTTTTTAGCCCACTTTTTCAAGCTCTCTAACTATAAGTTGTAAGCTAAATTTACCTCTAAATTCATTTATATCGAGCTGATACGCTACTTTAACAAACTGCGCCTCGGTATCTGGCCACGCTTTTACATCAATCCCAAAGGCAATGGCATCCACTAAGCGTGCAGACTGATGCTTTAATACTAGCTTTAAGTGTTTTTCACCCACAATACGCTGCTGGATTACTTCAAAGGTGTGTTCAAATATCGGCTCAGGAAACTGCTGCCCCCACGGGCCCGATTGTTTTAAAAGCTGGGCAAAATCCATGCTAAAGCAGTCATTAGGTAGCTCACCATCGGTAAATACAATACAGCGTTTACTTTCTTCACTGAGTTGCTCGCTAACTGCACTATCAAATGCGCGTTTGAACTCAGTAAATTGCTGCTCGTTAATACTTAAACCTGCCGCCATTGCGTGGCCGCCAAATTTATTAATTAAACCAGGCTGCGCAGTGTTTAACCCCTCAAGCAGGTCGCGCATATGCAAGCCTTCAATAGAGCGACATGAACCTTTTACTTCACCGTTTTCGCCACCCGCAAATATCACGGTTGGGCGGTGGTATTTTTCTTTTAAGCGCCCCGCTAAAATGCCAATAACACCTTGATGCCAATCGTCTTGATACAAACAAATAGCATCAGGCACACTATCTTCTTTAAATGCTAGCCTATCGAGCACGGCTTGCGCCTCTACTTGCATACCTTGCTCTATTTCACGTCTGGCAAAGTTTAAGCTATCAAGCTCGCCGGCTATGCGCCTTGCTTGATTTATGTCGTTGCTAAGTAAGCAAGCTATACCCAAACTCATGTCATCTAGGCGCCCAGCTGCATTTAAACGCGGCGCTAATGAAAAGCCAAAATCGCTGGCACTTAAACGAGCTGCATTACGATTAGCCACTTCAATCAGTGCGGTGATACCTGGGCGCGTTTTACCGCTGCGAATACGTGCCAAGCCTTGATGCACTAACGTACGGTTATTCGCATCCAGAGCCACCACATCGGCCACCGTACCAAGGGCTACAATATCGAGTAAGTCAGCAATATTTGGCATAGGATGTTGGTTAAAGTAGCCTTGTTCACGCAGCGCACTTCTCAGCGCGATAAGTAAATAAAACGCCACACCAACACCAGCTATCGACTTAGAAGGAAAATCACAGTCATGACGATTAGGATTAACAATAGCATCGGCATTCGGCAGTTGCTCGCCTTGTAAATGGTGATCTGTAACCAGCACTTTAATGCCTGCGGCTTTAACAATATCAATCCCTGCAATACACGAAATACCGTTATCTACGGTGATCACTAAATCGGGCTGCATAGTCACTATTTGCTCAGCCAATGCTGGGCTTAAACCATAACCTAGACTAAAGCGGTCTGGCACTAAGTAATCTAAATGAGTAAAGCCAAACATGGCCAGCCCTTGCATTAAGGTGGCGGTGCTGGTTGCGCCGTCGGCGTCAAAATCGCCAACAATAAGTATTTTGCTTTGTGCATGCAGCGCATCAATTAACAGTTGGCTGGCTTTGTCTATATCTTTAAACAACTTAAAGTCGAGTAAAGTAGCCGCACTATTATTTAATTCATCAGCATGGCAGACGTTACGCGTGGCATAAATTTGCTTAATAACAGGATGTAGATGACTAGGTAGATGAGAGTCGTCAACGGGTTCTCGCGCAATGATCATTTTTTTCATGCTGGTTTTTTAACTTATGATGTTCATAACAAAAAGACAAAAAAAGGCCATAAAGGCCTTTTTAAACAGGTACTCAGGTTTTTAATTAACCTGCTTTATTCGCCTCAAGCGCAGCGCTTAATGCGGCTGCTGGTTGGTAGCCTGGGATCATCGTGCCATCTTCTAAAATAATAGCCGGTGTACCACTAACACCAAAACTTTGGCCTAATTGGTAATGCTCTGCAACGGGTGCGCTACAATCTTTTACAATTTGTGTATCCGAGCCCGATTTAGCTTCAGTAAGTGCTTCTTGCTGATCTTTAGCACACCACACATTCATTAAATCAGCATAACCTGACCCCTGTAGGCCGCCACGTGGAAATGCGAGGTATTTAACCGTAATACCCGACTCAAGTAAGTCATCAAGCTCTCGGTGTAATTTACGACAGTAACCACAGCTAATATCTGTAAACACGGTAATGCTGTGTTTTTCTTCTGGCGCTTTATACACAATCATTGAATCTTCGTATTCTTTTAACCCTGATTGGCGCACACCATTAAGTGCTTGCTCGGTTAAATTATTACGGTTGTTTAAATCGATTAGCGTACCTTGCATTAAAAACTGACCGTCAGGGCTTGCATATAGCACCCCTTTATTGGTAATCAATTCTTTTAAGCCTGCAACCGGACTTGGGTTAATTTGTTTTACAGTTACTCCAAGCGCGGCAAATTTTGTCACGATAGGATCATTGGCATCGGGTGTTACTGCAACGCCATTAGCAAAAGCGCTCAAACTAGTGCACAACATGGCACCTGCTAACATTAATTTTTTCATAACGGGTTCTCTATCCTAAAAAATACTTATCTTATCGTGTCTATATGACCGGCTTAGTGACAAAAAAATTCGCTTAAGCACGAGGATGGTGCTCAGCATGCACCGATTTTAATCGCTCATTCGCTACATGCGTATAAATTTGGGTAGTTGATAGGTCGCTGTGGCCAAGCATCATCTGCACCACACGCAAGTCAGCCCCATGATTTAATAAATGCGTTGCAAATGCATGTCGCAAAGTGTGAGGTGATAACGGCGACTCAACGGATGCCAAAATAGCATAGTGTTTAATCCGATGCCAAAAAGTTTGTCGTGTCATGCCCACCCCACGTTTAGAGGGAAAGACAAAATCGGTGGCATGTTTTATCATTTGTGCTCGCCCAAGCTTTAAAAATTGCTCCAGCCAATACATAGCCTCTTCACCTAAAGGCACTAATCGCTCTTTAT